>CAXFTV010000486.1:0-6266 GCA_964005845.1 uncultured bacterium | reverse complement strand
CTGGAAGGGGAAGAACCTCAAGGGGACTGAAATTGCCCTTTCTACGCGCAGCGGCAACACCCAAAAACCCGATTCCAGCTGGAGTCCATGGACTGCGGTGAGCGGTTCCGAGCAGGGGCGCATCGAAAGTCCGATTGCTCGCTTCGTCCAGTGGCGCGCCGAACTCAAAACGAAAAAAACCAGCCGCACCCCCCTGCTCAACGCCGTTTCGCTTTCCTATGTGCAGCGCAATTTGAGGCCCCGGGTGGCCTACGTGGCCGCAGTTCCACGGGGCGGGAGAAATGCCAGCGGGCGGGGCAAGAACGAGCCCGTTTCTCCGTTGCCGGGTTCCGCCGTTACTCCACCAGCGCCCCGCGCATCAGGGGGGGCGACCGTTTCAGCGGGCTTGCCGGGTTTTGCCGGGCAGCCCATAAGGGGGACCGGGACGATAAAGTGGATGGCTATGGATCCAAACGGCGACCGTCTGCGCTACGACCTGTATTTTCGCGGCCTCGAGGAAGAGCGCTGGAAGTTGCTGGAAGAGGATCTCAAAGGTCCATCTCACAACTGGGATTCCGAATCTTTTCCGGACGGAGACTATCTGGTCAAGGTCGTCGCCTCGGACGCGCTGGACAATCCGCCGGGCGGCGACCTTTCAAGAGAGCTAATTAGCGAACCCTTTGTAGTGGACAATACCTCTCCGGCAGTGAGCGATCTCAAGGTGGAGATCCGGGGTAGGAGCGCGTTCTTAATGGGTACGGCCAAGGATGCTACCAGCATCTTGAAGAAGGGCGCCTATGCGGTGGACGGAGGAGAATTAGCGGTCTTTTTTCCGGCCGATGAGATTTTTGATTCTCGGGAGGAAAACTTCTCCTTCCAGATTGAACTGCCAGCTGGAGACGAACACACCCTGGCGATTCGAGTCGTGGATCGGGCCGGCAATGTCGGCGTGGTTAAAAAAGTGGTGCGCTCTGCAAACCACTGATCAGTGGTCTTCAATCCGTTCTCGAGCGCGGGAAGGCCTGGACCGCGATTTAAGCGCCCCCCACTTTCCCACTGGAGAGCGGTAGCAGATAGAGCAAACCTAAAAAGAGCAATTGACGCGGTATTTCCACGCCCCTGGCACTGCTTTTCTCAGACCCCCCCAAAAGCGGTGTAGCCGCCGTCTACTACGACGATGGAGCCGGTGACGAAGCTGGCCTGATCCGAAACCAGCCAGAGGGCAGCTCCGGCCAGCTCCTCGGGTTGTCCCAGGCGGCCCATGGGCACCTGATCAATGATCTGGCGGCCCCGGGCGGTCGGCTTCCCGGTGTCCTGCTCAACCAGCAGGAAACGGTTCTGACCGGTAAGGCAAAAACCGGGGGCAATGGCGTTGACCCGAATGGCCGGGGAATAGGTCTGTGCCATGTGTACCGCCAGCCACTGGGTAAAATTGCTGGTCGCCGCCTTGCCGTTCGAGTAGGAAATGGAGCGGCTCAGCGGTGCCATGGCGCCGATCGAAGAAATGTTGAGAATGGCGCCAGCCTTTTTTGCGGCAAAAATCCGCCCTACTGCCTGTGCGGGGAGAACCGCGCTCATATAGTTTAAATCCATCACCCGCTGCAAAGCTTCGGGTTCGATATCGAAAAATTCCATTTCTGCCGATGTCGTGGCATCTTTGTGACTGCCGCCGGCGCCGTTTACCAGAATATCGACCGATTCGTAGGCCGCCAGAGTTTCATCCAGTGCACCCGCTACGCTGTCTTTGGACAGCACGTCGCAGGCGATGCCCACGGCGGCGCCACCAGCGGCGGATATTTCGGCGGCCTTGGCCGCTGCGGCTTCCCGGTTTTTATCCCAGATAGCGACGCGCGCGCCTTCCTTGGCTAGGCCTTTGGCGATCTCTCCACAGATCGCTCCACCCGCTCCAGTCACGATGCCGACTTTTTTCTCGAGATTTAAGTCCATAATTATTTGAGGTCCAGGTTATGGCTCCTCGTCCAGGAGTTTTAGGCGATCGCCGGGCCGGATGCGATCCCGACCCTGGAGTACCCGCACCAGGGAGAGGCGGACGCCGATAATCTCCTGAACTTCGAGCACGCCGATGGATTGTAAAGTATCCAGATTCTCTTCTATGGCCCGCTTGGGCCCGGGGTAAATTTCGAAGCGCAATCCCAGGCGCAGGCGGTTTTCGCTGCCGATGTTGATATATATTTCTTCCTCGTATATGGAGAGGATTTCAGCCGGGTGGTTGCCGAGTTTGAGGCCACTGGGTTTGATCAGTTCCTCCAGCTTGGGCATCAACTCGTCCATGGCCTCGACCGTGGCCTGGCCAATGGGGGTAGCAGCGAAATCTTCCGAGCCGAAGGATATTTCTTTTAAATTGAGAAACTGGATGTCCTGGTCGCGGGGTTTTCCCAACAGGTCCAGGCCCAGGTCGCGGTCGACGATTTCGCGGCTGGCACTCACGAAGCCAGCTTCCCGCTGGTCGTGTATCCAGACCGCCTGCATGTCTATAGCGGCGCTGCCAGTGTAGGATTTATAGCCTCCCAGGAGGGGGTCGCCCACCGAGACGCGCTTTAAATCGTAGTCATTCAGGGTTCCCAGAAGGATCATATCAGCTTTCAGCGTGCGGTTGATTTCAAGGAGCTGTTCGAGATCCATTTTCCCACTTTTGCCAACCGCTTCGGCCACGGCATCGTAGGGCACCACGCGCCAGTTGGGCAGGGGATAGGCAGCCAGTCTGCCGCTGAACATTCTGGCCATTTCAGCCTCCAGATCCCAGATGCCCCGGCGAAATCCCGATTTGTCTCTGAAGGGCAAAACCGCTATGTATTGCGGTGCTACCGAGGACGAGTCCGCCGCCAATTTCTTATGGATAAGATAGGCTTTAAGGGCCTTGCCCTGCCCTCCAGTACCCTCTTTTTCGCCCTTGCCGATGGCCGCTGAATTCTCCAGCTGGGTGAGCGGCGCACAACCATAAATAAGTAGCAAAAAGAGGCCGCCAGCGAGAAATCTCATAGTCTCAGTTAGGTCATTGAAAAGTGGTTTTTACTTTTGGATTTAGTGCTAGGTTAAGCGGCAACCAAGCCTTTGTCAAGTAAGGGTGAAAAGCGGTGCTGCAAGTTGCTGCAACTCTCGGAAGGCTTTACCAGCCGTCCTCTTTCAGCTAAGTTTTGCCTTTGAGTCAAGGGGCGGGAAATAGGGTTGTTAGCGCCTTTTGGCACCAGTGCAAATAGATCGCGTCCCGGCTTGCGGCACTTCGACCTCAAGGCACGGCAGGGCGCTAATATACGCTGGCGGCAAGGCGTTAAACGGCATAGGAGCGCGCCCTTTACACTCTGAATTGGTTGGGCTTATCTTTTTTATTTTTAGGTAAAAAAGGAGATATCTACTGGATGAAGGGGATGGCAGTGCTTTTCCAAGGCATGCTGGTGCTGGGAGTGAGCATTTGCTCGGCAGCAGCGGCTGCCGTCTTGCCCGATAGTGCGCTGACCAGGGCTCTGGGGCAGATCGTCGGTCAGCCCCTGCGTTTGGAGGCGGCAATCGAGGTGGCGCTGGCGCGCTCGGGGGAGGTTCAGACCGCGCGGGCCCAGTTGCAAGCGGCCCGCGGGACCGTGCTGCGCGAGCGCGGCATCTTCGATCCGGATTTGTTTGCCGAGTTCAAGCGGTCGAGCGGCAACGAGCCGACGGCGTCGCCCTTTGCGGGAGCCCAGGTCCTGGAGCTGGACGAGATTTCGGCGCAGACGGGTTTGCGCTTGCGCCTGCCGATCGGCACGGAATTAGAGGCGTCGGTAGGGGCACTGAGGCAGGAAAGCAATTCCCGCTACGCGGCCCTGGAGCCGCAGCATACGACCAGGGCCAGCATGCGTTTCCGCCAGCCCCTGCTGGAAGGTTTTGGGAGCGTGGAGCGCAGGGACTTGCAGGTGTCCGAAAGGCGTCTGGATGCGGCTCAATCGCGCTACGGCAATGCCGTTTTGAGCGTCCGTGAACAGGTGGAACGGCGCTACTGGAATCTGTATGCTGCCCAGCGGGATCTGGCGGTACAGATGCTGGTGGGCAACCAGGCGGAAGTGCTGCTGCAGGCGGCTCAATTGCGCGCCGAGGCGGGTCTAGTAGGACCGGGCCAAGTGGCCAATGCCCAGGTTTTTCTGGCTGCTCAAAGGCTGGCGCTGCTGGATAGGGAAGAGGAGTTGGATCAACTGTCAGACGAGCTGGCCGCCTTCATAGACCAAAGACCAGATGGCGTTTTGCGTTTTAGTCCGGTGGATGATCCGCCCCACAATTTTGCTTTAGCCGCCCTGGGCCAGGTGGTAGCCGATGCCCTGGCGGAGAACGGACTGCTCAGGGCCGTGCGGGCCGAAAGCGAAGTTTTCAAAGTCCTCGCAAGTGCAGCGCAGCGCGCTTTTGCCCCTAGTATAGATCTGCTTGGTGCGGTGGGAGGGAATGGCCTTGCGGGCACGGCACGGGAAGTAGTATTCGGCAGCGATACGCTGCAGACGGCGATAGGTGGCGGCTATGGCGATGCTCTGAAACAAGCATTGAAGCGCGATTTTCCCAGCTGGGAAGTGGGTGTGAGTCTGTCACTGCCGCTTGGCAATCGGGAGGCGCGGGGCGAGTTGCGGCGCTTGCAGTCCGAACTGGAGGGGGCCGAGCAGGGGGCGGCGGCAGCGGCCCGCAATTTGGAGGCGCAGGTGCGCAGGGAATATCGCATCCTGCAAAACGGCACGCGGCGCCTGCTGCTGGCCCGCCAGGGCGTCGTCGCCGCCGAAGCGCAGGTTCGCATCGGTCTGGTCGAATTCCACAATGGGCAGACTAGCGCTTTTGAGGTGGTGCGTTTGGGCACGGACCTGGCCACCGCACAACGAGGTTACTCGCGCGCTCTGGTGCACACGGCTAAGGCCGCCGCTATGCTGCGCTATCTGACTTCTGGCAGGCATCCGGCAGTCAGCGGATCCTAACTGGAGAAGTATATGAGATATTTGAGAATCGGTGCCATCGCGATGCTCGGCTTCCTATGGGGAGGCTGCGAAGAGAAGGAACAAGCCGCTGGCGGCGGTTTTACCATGCCGCCCACACTGGTGGAAACGGCGATTGTGACGCCGCAGAGCGTGGCGGACAGGTTTACTGCGGTGGGCAGCATTCAGGCCGGTGAGCGGGTCACAGTAGCAGCTGAGATAGATGGGGTGGTGGTGCGCATTCCCTTTCGGGAAGGCGATGCCATAACCAGGGGGTCTTTGATCGCCCAGCTGGACGATGCCTCGGCCGCAGCCGAGGTAAAACGGGCCGAAGCGGTGCTGGACCAGCGGCGGACTACTTATGAGCGCATTAAAGACGTGGTGGATCAGGGGGCGGGGGCACCTCAGGATCTGGACGATGCCGCCGCTGCTTTGCAGGTTGCCGAGGCCGAGTTGGAACTGGTGCGCGCCCGTTTTCGCAAGACTCGTATCACCGCTCCTTTCGATGGTATCGTCGGCTCGCGGCGGGTGAGTGCCGGCGCTTTTCTGCGACCCGGTCAAGGCATCGCAGAACTGGCGCAAATTGCCACCCTGCGGGTTTATTTCTCCGTGCCGGAACGCTATCTGGGGAAGCTGCAGCGGGGTTCGGAAGTAAAGGTGTCAACCACCGCCTATCCAGGCTACGCACTGAAGGGGCAGATCGATGTAGTAGAACCGATTCTGGAGGTGGAAACGCGCAGCGCGCGGGCAATGGCGCAGCTCGACAACCCGGGGCTTAAGTTTCGCCCTGGTATGTCGGCCGATGTGACGGCGCTATTGGGACGGCGCGACAATGCGCTGACCGTGCCCAGTGAAGCGGTATTTGTCAGCGGTAGCGATGCCTTTGTCTTTGTGGTAAAGGCCGACAGCAGCGTAACGCGCCAGGTTCTGAAAATGGGCACGCGCTTGCCCGATGCCGTGGAGGTCGTAGCGGGGTTAGAGGCCAATGCAGTTGTGGTTAGGGCGGGGCATCAGAAACTTTTTGAGGGGGCAAAAGTGATGCCCATGCAAAATCGGGAGACCCCATGAAATTAAGTGAGGTTTCCGTTCGCCGCCCAGTACTGGCCACCGTGATGAGTCTGGCCATCGTGCTGATTGGCGCCATTTCATTTACCCGCTTGCCGGTGCGCGAGTATCCCGATATCGATCCGCCGGTGGTGTCGGTGACGACCCTTTATCGGGGGGCTAGCCCGAGTGTGGTCGAAACCGAAATCACCAATGTTCTGGAAGAGCAATTTGCCACTCTGGAGGGGGTTAAATCCATTACTTCATCCAGCCGCGAACAGGGATCGATAATCACGGTCGAGTTCG
>CAXFTV010000485.1:0-5378 GCA_964005845.1 uncultured bacterium | reverse complement strand
TGGCAGGCCGACAAGTACCCCTATTGCCCGCCCTGGGACCCACTGGAAATTCTGGAGACCACCAAGGGCAACTGGGGCTTCGGCATGTGTACCCACTACGGCGCCGTCTTCACCGGCTGTGCCGCGGCTCTGGGATACGTTGCCCGCGTGTTGATCGTCGACCACCACTGCCTGGCCGAAATCTGGTCCGAGGAATTGCAGAAATGGATTCTCCAGGACCCGGGGCCCGGACGCGAACACGACGCCACCTACGAAAGCCGCGGCGTCCCAGTGAACGCGCTGGAATTCCATCACGCCTTCGTACAGAAAAAGGCCCGCTTCCTGAAAATCAACAAGCTGCCGCAGAAGACCACGGCACCCATGACCCAGCAGTGGGGTGGACTCTTCCGCCGCTTCGGCATCCCGCCGCGCAACAACCATCTGGTCTACGCCGAACCGGCCGAGTTGCGCCATGGCTACCAGCAGTACCACTACGACGGCTACTTGTGGTGGTCGGTCGATATCGACCCCCAGTTCGCCGAGTATTCGCTGCAGACCTCGCGCCCCGCCGATTTCTACTGGTCGGTCAACCAGACCCGCCTCTACCTGCAATCTGGCAGTGCACCCGATACGCTGCAAGTGGACCTGGAGACTGTCACCCCCAACTTCTCGCACTTTCTGGTCCAGGTGGACGAGGGCGAGTGGGAAAAGCAGCAGGCCCCCCTGCAGTGGCAACTACACCCGGGCGAAAACAAACTGGCCGTGCGCAGCGAAAACGTCTTCGGCAAACAGGGCCGCATCGCCCGCGCCCGGGTACATTGCAAGGCGTAGCAATGAGCGCCCTAAGGCAAAGCAAGGCGTGGCAATGAGCGCCCTAAGGCAAAAAACGCTCAACCCACTCACCTATCTCGCGCTACTCTCCGAAGGCCCCCTGTGGGCCTATACCCTGCTCCTGCCCAGCCTGCTGCTGGTCCTCGCCGTACTCATCTATCCCGTCGGCTCGGGCATCCTCCTGAGCTTCCAGGAGATGCGGCTCACCCGCCCGGACCTGGGCACCCCCTTCGTGGGCCTACAGCACTACCTCGAACTACTGAGCGATCCGGTATTCCGCACCTCCCTCTTCAATACCGCCGTCTGGGTGGTGGCCGGCACTGCCAGCCAGTTTTTCGTCGGACTGGTCGCGGCCCTGGCTCTCAATCGAGTCCTGCAGCGCGCCCTGCCCGGTATGCGCCTGGCCCGGGTCCTGGTGCTGCTGCCCTGGGTCATGCCCTCGGTGGTGGCCGGGCACATGTGGGCGCTGATGCTGGATTCGCGCTTGGGCGTGATCAACGACCTGCTAGTGCGCCTGGGTTTCCTCGACGCATACAAAGCCTTTTTTGCCGATGCCAGCACCGCGCTGCCGGCCGTCCTGATCGTCTCGCTCTGGGGCTCGTTCCCCTTCTTTACCCTGTTTTTCCTGGCCGGCCTGCAGGGCATTCCCGACGAACTCTACGAAGCGGGCGCGGTGGACGGAGCCGGCCACTGGCTCCAGTTCCGCCATATCACCCTGCCGCTGCTGATGCCCATCATCGTGGCGACCATCGTGCTGCGGGTGATCGGCATGGTCAATGCCCCCGATCTATTGATCGTGCTCACCGGCGGCGGTCCGGGCCATGCGACCCAGGTGCTGTCGCTCTATGCCTTTCAGAAAGCCTATGCCGAATTCGACTTTGGTTACGCCGCCGCGATCTCGGTCGTCATGTTGCTGCTGCTGATGGCTTTCACCGTCGTGTACGTGCGTATATCCGGCGTCATGAAGGAGTAGTCCCGTGTTCCGTTCCCAAAAGCGCATGGACCTGTTGCTCAATTTGTTGGCCGGTGCGATCGTGGTCCTGGTGGTCGTTTTTGCCATCTTTCCGCTGGGCTGGACCCTCCTGACTTCGCTCAAGCTCGAGGAGGAAATCGTCACCCGCACCCTGCACTACCTGCCGCGCCAGATTACCTTGCAGAACTACGAAACCCTGTGGCGCCAATCCGGCTTCCCGATCCTGGTTTTGAACAGCGTCGTGGTCACTTCAAGTACGGGATTAATCTGTCTCACCATCGGCACCCTGGCTGCGTACGGTTTTTCCCGCTACCGCTTCCGAGGTCGCGGCAAATTGTTGATCTTCTACCTGGTGATCCGCATGTTCCCGGTGGTGCTGATGATCATCCCGCTCTTTGTGATGATGCGCAACCTCGGACTGCTCGATACGCGCTTCGGGCTGGCCCTGGCGTATACCACCTTTCTGCTGCCGCTGTGCATCTGGATGTTAAAAGGCTTCTTCGATGCCATCCCCGCCGAACTCGAAGATGCCGCCCGCATCGACGGCTGCACCCGCCTGGGCGCCCTCTGCCGCATCGTTCTGCCCCTGGCCCGTTCGGGTCTGCTGACCACCGCGGTTTTTATCGCTATTTCCGCCTGGAACGAGTTTCTCTTCGCCCTTATGATGACCACCAGCCAGGGTTCGCGCACCTGGCCGGTCGGCCTGCAGCTCATGGTCGGAGAATTCCAATTGCCGTGGGGGCCCCTCAGCGCCGGCGGCATCATCAGTATCGTTCCCATCATAATCTTCTTTGCCATTATCCAGCGCTCCCTGATCCGCGGCCTCACCAGCGGCGCGGTGAAGGGGTAAAAGCAACAAGGGAGAATTCGCCATGAAAAAAACCCGCGCTGTCGACCGCCGCGAATTCCTCAAAACCGCCGCTCTGAGCAGTGCCGGCCTGGGCCTGGTTGGCTGCGGACCGGACGCTCCTCAACCGGGCACGGGCGCGGCAAAGATCAACTACTGGCACCACTTCACCAACCAGACCGAGATGCGCGGCCTGCAAGAGGTGACGGCCATGTTCGCGGCCAAGTATCCGGACATTGAGCTGGTGCAGGAGAATATCCCCAACAAGGACTTCATGGCCAAATTCACCGCCGCGGTCCAGGCGCGCACCCCGCCCGACACCACTATGGTGACCAGCGAGCGGCTGGGAAATATGGTGGCCATGAACAGCTTGGTGGACCTGACCTCGCGGATCGACGGCTGGGAATTAAAAAAGCACTTCCCCCCGGACCGCTGGCGGGGCGTCACGGTCGACGGCAAAATCTACGGGGTGCCGGCCTTTACCTTTGTGGACTGGATGTACTACCGCAAAGACTGGTTCGAGGAAGCCGGCATCGACGGACCGCCGCAAACTCTGGAGGAATTCCAGGATGCCGCCATCAAGCTGACCGATCCGTCCAGGGGACGCTACGGCTTTGGCATGCGCGCCGGCGACGGCGGCCAGTTCATCATCACCGATATGCTCGAAGCCTTCGGCTCGCCGATCCTGGTGGACGGCAAGCCGGCCATCAATGCCGCTAAAGCCACCGAGGCCCTGCGCTTCTTCTCCGAGCTCTACACCCGCCACAAGGTCGTGCCGCCCAGCGCTCCGAACGACAGCTACCGCCAGATCATGGAGGCCTTCAGAACCGGACAGACCGGCATGCTCTGGCACGGCACCGGTTCGCTCACCGAAGTGCAGCGCTCGCTGGATTCGGAGCAATTCATGGTCGCACTCAAACCGGCCGGGCCCGCCGCCCGCATCTCGCGCCTGAGCTACCTCTACAACGGCTTGATGAAGGAAGACCACGCCGACGCGGCCTGGGCCTGGGTCAATTTCTGGGGTCACACCGATCCGGCCGTCGTCTTCATGGAAATAACCGGGTACTTCCCCTCCTCGGCGCTGGTGGCCTCGGATCCCCGGGTGACCGAAGACCCCCACTTTTCGGTTGCCGTCGAGGCGGTCAAAATAGGCCGCCTGCCGCTCCAGTTCATCGGCGCCGATGCCTGGGGGCGGCACACGGTGCTGCCGGCCTTCCAGAAAATCCTGGTGGGCGACTCCACCCCCGAACGGGCGGTGGAGGAAATCATTACCGGACTAGAAAAATTACTGCGCTGAAAGGAAAAGATGCCATGAACGAAGACGAAAAATACCTGTTTGATATCAACGGCTACCTGGTCGTCGAGCAGGTGCTGACGCCGGATGAGGTGGCGCGGTGCAACGCGGCCATCGACCACCACGCCGACCAGATTCACGAGCGCACTGGCGAGCTATCGCTCTCAGGCGATTCGCAAACCCTCAAGGGCACCAGCGGCCGCGGCGACATGGGCGGCATGCTCAGCTGGGAAAAGCCCTATTGCAATCCCTTTCTCGAAATGCTGGTCCACCCCCGCATCGTGCCCTATCTCAACGCCATTCTGGGCAAGGGATTCCGCATGGATCACCACCCCGGCCTGATCACCATGGAAGAAGGCGGGGAAGGCCATACCTTTCACGGCTCCTCGGGTCCAGGCTTCGATCCGAACCAGTATTATATCTACAAGAACGGCGAGATCCACTGCGGTCTCACCGTGGTAGCCTGGCAAATGTCCGACACCAATCCGGGAGACGGCGGCTTGTGCCTTATCCCAGGTAGCCACAAAGGCAATTTCGCCTGTCCCCCGGCAATGAAAAAATACGAGAAATACCAGGAGTTCATAAAGCAGATCACCTGTAGAGCCGGCGATGTGGTAATCTTTACCGAGGCCACGACCCACGGCACGCTACCCTGGAAAGCCAAACACCAGCGCCGCTCCCTGCTCTTCCGCTATACCGCCGGAAACCTGGCCTATGTTTCGAGTTATCAGAACTGGGCAACTCAGTACGCAGACCTGACCGATGATCAGCGCGCCGTGCTGGAGCCACCCTACCACACGCGCCTGGAGCGCCCGGTGCTGGACGACGAGGGCCACAGGATCAGCTGAAGAAAGTCAGAAAATGCCGCGATAGCTGAATTTACCCACCGCGACGTGGCCCGATCCGCTACTCAGTGCGGCAAGATCCTCCGGCGTCTCACTGCTCTCATGCTGGAGGATCCCCCAATTGGCGGATGGGAGCAGGAGGACTTATCTTCACTAGGAAAATGAAAATGGCGGCAGTGATTTGAGCGAAAAAAATTGTTTATCACAAAGGAAATTCCCCATGCAAATTTCGATCTTCCACGACGAAATCAATCCCGATGATCCAGCCCGCGCTCTGCACCTGGCCGCCGCCTGGGGTGTCAGCCACGTCGAGGTCCGCAGTCTGCCCGGAGGCCGCTTTCCCCGTTCCTCAGATGCCGAGTTGGAGACCTTTTACAAGCAGATCTGCGACGCCGGACTGGCCGTATCCGGCGTCTCACCCGGATTTTGCAAATGCCCCCTGGACGACCCCTCGGTCATCCGGGACCTCGCGGAGGGCCTGCCCCGTGCCTGTGAGTGGGCTCACCGCTTTGGCACCAACCAGGTCTCCAGCTTTGCATTCAGAAAAGGCGCGTCGGAGCACATGCCGCAGGGCATCGTGGATCGAGTCGCGGAAATGGCTGCAATCAC
>CAXFTV010000484.1:0-9830 GCA_964005845.1 uncultured bacterium | reverse complement strand
GCTTGCCCACGCGTCGCACCGGGTCCTGCTGCCCGAACAGGCGCAGCAGCGACGGATTTCCCTCCCACATAGGCTGAATCCGCTCGCTTGCAATATGGCCTGGGCAGACGGCCTTAAGCCCTATTCCCAGGGTCAATCCCCTCGATTATTGCCCACGGTACTTCAGCTCTACTTCCAGCTTTTCGATCGACAACTGCGGTCCGTCGAGTGGGCGCTCCGCGCTTGCGATTCCAATCAGGTTTTCTCCCACTGCAAACTGTTCGGACGCCGCCTTGAAAACCAGCCAGCCAGCCCTAACCACGGCCCCGTCCAGCAAAATATTATTGACCCTCATTTCGATACCTTCTTCGACCCCTAGAAGCGCCGGTATATTATGCAGCACCCCGCCGGGGTGGCCGATAGTAGCCACCCCGACCGTCTCCAGCCGCTGCTCTGCGGGCCGGTCCCGCACCGCCGGATCCGATAAGAGCAGGCGTACGGAAACCAACTCGATGTATTCGGCTTCCGCCTCCAGATCGTCACCCACCCATAGCGACAGCAGGGTATCGACCTTGCCGGCGTTGTCAAGGGGTGCCGGCAGCGGCGCCAGCATACAGGTATTGGCGTAGTGCGACCGGGGGGTGGACCAATCCTCGGGATTGGGAATCACGGTGGGACCATGGCCGCCGCCACGGCGCTGCAGCGCGAAGACCTTGTCCCGGTGCGCCAGGGTCGCGGGGCTGCCGATTTCCCGGTAGGCCAGCAGATGGCTCTGCCAGTCCTGGCCCGCATAGGGGGTATTCTCAGCGTAGTTGAAGTTGAAGGTGTGTACGCCGTCGGCTCCCTGCTGCCACCAGTTCGCAGCCACACCGCGCAAAATCTCAATACCCGGATTCTGATAGCCGTCCGCGGCGTGGTGGTCGTCGATGGAGGGATAGAGCCGGATATCGGTAGCCGCCACGATGCGGTGGTACGCCTGCAGGTCGACATCAAAGGAACGCACCCCCAGCGCAAAAATATCTACCAGTTGCTCCCGGGCCCATTGCTCCACATCCAGGCCGTCGAAGTGCGCTCCCATCAGCGTTTCCGGCACCCGCGCCGCCAGCAAAAATGGCCGCCCGCGCCGCGCGCCGACCTCAAGCAGCAACGCCCGCAAACGGCGCACGAAGTCGGTCAGCCGGCCGCGCTTCACCCAGCCTTCGCCCGGCGGAAAAACTACGCCGCGAGCAAAGTCCAGCTCCATCCCGTCGAAATCCCACTTCTGGGCTACTTCGCCCAGCTTGAGCAGCACGTGCTCGTGGACTTCGGAGAGGGCAAAATTCCAGTAGCCGTTATCCTCGTGGGTGCACCAGGGCGTGCGAAACATCCACTCGGGATGCTCTGCCTTCAGCGGTATCCGCGCAAAGGGTCCCAGGTCGTTGTCCGAACCGTTCATGCGGTGCGAAAAGAAGGCTTCCAGGCGGCGCTTCCGGGTCGCCTCCAGGACGAGCCCGACAATATCGGTCCCCTCTGCGGCCCACTTTTGGTAGAGTGGATGCTCGTAGAGCGGCAAATGCTGGCTCGGGTAGGGAACCTGGTTGCCTTCGCCCCAGTTCCACCAGATGGCATCGATCTGGGAATCTGCCGCATCGGCGAAGCCGAACATGCTCTCCACGAGTTCAGCCACATTGGGAAACGACTCAAAAGTCCTATTAATCGCAAAAGTCACATCAAAATTTACCACCACCCGCCGGCGGCGCTTCACTGCTTCGATATGCTCCGGTGAAAATTGCATGGACGCAGACTCCTCTAGTGGATTGTGCTAGTAGCGGAACTACCGCCGCGTAAAAAATTATGCCACAATCCCCAGGTTCCAGCAAGAAAAAACAGTCGCTAGCCGCGACTATTCTCATATTCACTAAGAGGAGAAAAACCGGCAATAATATGGCCGCGGCGATGGCGGCCGGTTGAGAATCTACAAAACGCCTGGCGGGCAGCGGCCCAAACGGGTGCGCGCCAGGCCGTGGACAAAGCACCTGAGAGAAACCTATTTTCTGATAGGCCGACCGCGGTTATATGCGGCCACAGTCGGCGGTGCCCCGCGCCCCCGACTGGTCATTCTGTCAGGCGCTCTACTTTCCGGAGGAGCAAAAAAATGCCCGCACCTTTGAACGACCGCCTCGGCGAACTCCTGGACGAAAACCAGGTCCTCTACGGTATGATCTGCCGCGACGCCACCCGCACCGATATCGAGCTGCTTGCTCAGGCCGGCTATCACATCGCCTGGATCGACCTGGAGCACAGCCACCAGTCTAGCGGCCAGGCCCTGGAGTTGTGCCGCACTGCCAGCCACCTGGGCATGGTGCCGCTGGTGCGCATGATCGAGCTGTCGCGCACCCACGTGCAGCGCCTGCTCGACGGCGGTGCCGACATCGTCGCCCTGCCCGACGTGCGCAGCGCCGCCGAGGCCCGCCACCTGGCCCGGCTCGGCAAGTTCCCGCCGCTGGGCGAGCGCGGCGTCGCCTCCAGCGTCACCGGCACCGGCTACACCCTGATGCCCGACCCGCAAGAGCGCCTGCGCCAGGCCAACGAGGCCACCCACCTGATGGCCATGATCGAAACCGATACCGCCTATCAGCAGCTCGACGAACTCCTGGCCATCGATGCCATCGACCTGCTCTCGGTCGGCCCCATGGACTGGGGCGTCAGCCTTGGTCTTTTCGGCGACGAGGCCCGGACCCACCTGGCCCCAAAAATCGAGCACGTCCTGAAAGCGGGCACCGCGGCCGGAAAAATCATCGGCTGGGGCGTCGGAGACCCGCAGCAAGCCGCCCACTACCGCGATCTGGGTATGCGGCTCTTTTTCCTGGGTCCGGATGTGGGCATCAAGTATCGGGTCTTCAACGAAACCATCGACCTCTACCGCACTCAACTGGGCTGAGGAGAACGGCCATGAAACTGGGCGTAATTTCGCAAAACTTCATGCAGTTTGAATTCGCAGAAGCAGGATTAAACCGGCCCAGCAGCGCGCCTGCCGGGACTATCTAACCTATATCGAGTAGCAAATGCATCACTATCAAATCGTCATCTACTGGAACGAAGAAGAAGCAGATTTCGCCGCCGAGATCCCCGAACTGTCGGGCTGCATCGGTTATGGTCCAACGCACCAGGCGGCGCTGGAGCACGTGCAGCAGCTGGCCGAAGACTGGCTGGCAGAGGCCAGAGCGGAGGACCGCCCAATCCCCGAGCCCCAGGGGCGTCTACTGGAGGAGCCCGCCAAACAGGGACGGGGCGGACGCCGGCTGGAACGCATCGAAAAACGGCGCCGCAAGCGCGAGCAGGCGCGGCGCGCAAGGGATGCGGGAGAAAAGAGCTGAGCACGCCGCTGAAAGCGCACTCAAAATTCACCCTGGGACCAAAGTGTGTCGGTGCTGCTGACAAGGTAAGCGCAGACGATGCATAACCCCCGCAGCGGCGACGGCTGCCCGCAGGCGGGATAAGGGCGACCTCGCGGAGCACTCTCCATCAGGCATGGCGTTCCCCAAAGACCTCTACCGCTTTTTTCGTCACCAGTTTAGCAGTAGCGACCCGCTCTGCAAAACTCAATTTCATACCAGTTTCAATCGTAAAAGACGGACCGTAGACCCGCGCCGCAAAATCGACCAGGTTGAGTCCTTCCCCCCGCTGTCCGGCATTGAGCCAGAAGACGCCGCGCGGACCCCTGGTAAAGAAAGATCCCGGCAAGTAGTCTTCCGGTGCCAGGGGGGCCCCCGACTCGGCAACGGCGGCAATCATTGCATCGGCCATGCGCTCCTCCCAGTGCTGATCCTCTTCGCTTTGCTGGTGGCGGGCCGAAAACCAGAAGGAGTCACCCCCGTGCTCGTGCAAATCCAGGGTCAGACCCGGGTTTATCGCAGCCATCAGATCGCGGGCGCAGCGCGACTCGACCGGAGCCCAGGGAGTATCGTGGAAGCGGTTGATGTGGAGCACCTCGGCCGTCGGAGTAATAATGAGTGCGTAGGCGCGCTGCAAGGGGGCGGTCCCCTCTATATCGGTGGCGTTGGCGGGAAAGTACAGGCGCCGCCCCTTGAGGGCTTCGAGCCAGGATTCGTCGTCCTCGAGACGCCTGTATAGATTGCGCGTCGCGTAGCCATATTCGCCGATAAGGGCAACCAGCATCTCGCCTTCTTCGCAGAGAACCTCGCCGCGCTTTTTGAGCAGGGGGGCGACCTCGTCGAGGCCGGCTATATCCGGTTTTGCGTCGAGACTCAAGCCAAGAGCATAGGCGAAACCGTTCATGCCGATGGGGTCGCGGCTGGGGATGGTATAGATCTGATGCTCGCTGTCGAGTTCATCAATGAGATCCACGGCGGCACTGACGCCAGCCTGTTCGGTGGCGTGGCTGCCGGCGCTGATGAAAATGGACGGCGTTTTTCCACCACCGCTCTTGATCGCGACGATGGGCTGGCCGTCGGGAGCGCGGCCAAGAATTTCCAAGGTGTGACCTTTATCCCGTATATGGGCAAGCAAATCGGCATAGCAGGCAAAAACATGCATGTTTCATCTCCTTGTTTTCGGCTTTACAGTGCAGGTATTTAGAGTTAGTTGGCCAGGATGCCAGACTGCTGCCGCCCTCAATCCCACCACACTTCCCCCTCGCGCATATGTGCGCGCAGCAGATCTTCGTTCAATTCCACCCCGATCCCCGGCCGGTCGGGCAGGGTGATATAGCCGCGATCGACTACGGGGCCGTCCCAATCCAGAGCGATATCGTCCCACCAGGGACAGTCGAGACCGTGGTGCTCCAGAGCCAGAAAATTCGGCGCGTTGGCGCAGACGTGCGCGGAAGCAACCGTGCCCACCGGCGTGCAGATATTGTGCGGGGCGAAGGCCAGCGAGTGCAACTCGCATAACTCCGCTACTTTTTTGCCTTCCTGCACGCCGCCGAAACGCGGAATATCGGGCGTGATTATATCCGCTGCCCTAGCTTCGATCATGGCTCTGAGTCCGTGGCTCATCCAGTGATTTTCGCCACAGGCGATGGGTACGGAGGTATGGTCGGTCACGTACTTCAAGGCATCGATATTTTCCGGCGGCGTCGGATCTTCGAGCCACATTATATCGATGTCCTCCAGCCTGCGGGCCACCCTGAGCGCGTCCGCAGGTTGATAGGACCAGTGCATATCCAGACACAATTCGACATCATTGGGCAGCGCCTCGTAAGCCGCATGGCTGACGGCACTCATATACTCGACCTCTTCCCGGGACAGGGCGCGATTGTGGGGATCCTTGCGGAATCCCTCCGGTGCACTGTCGTCAATATCGACTTTGACGACCGTATAGCCATCCTCTACCCGCTGGCGCACTCCCTCGGCATAGGCCTCGGGGGATCTATCGCCAGGCCGGGCCGTATCGGCATAAATGCGGACCCGATCCCGGTATTTCCCCCCCAGCAACTGCCACAGGGGCAGGCCCGTAATCTTGCCATGCAGATCCCACAATGCCAGTTCAACGCCCGACAAACCCAGTACGATACTGCCTCCCATCGATCCCGCACCGATCAGCCCGCGGTAGATCTTCTGCCCCAACCGCACCGGGTGGCGAGGGTCCTCGCCGACGATTATTCCCTCTATGGTCTTAAAAACATCCCGCACGCCGATGGGCAACTGCGCTTCGCCAATGCCATAAATCCCCTCGTCCGTTTCTACCTTTACCAGCGTCCACGTCCAGGGGATGCCCTGAATCATTATGGATTTAATGCCCGTAATTTTCATAAGTCTTCGCGCTCCTTGAAAACTATAAGTGTCGGGGGACTTGCCCCGCGGCAGTAGCTCTCCCGCCGCCCTCAGGTCATGCACCCACTGCGCTCATGCAAAATCACAGTTGGCATGCCTTGGAAAACCTTGCCATGCCCGTGCAACTAGTCCGGAAGGATCGGAAACGACTCCAAATCTCCTGCAATCGTCTCCAGCAGGGTCGCTATTTCCCGTCTGTCGCCGGCGTCCAGCGCCAGTGCGCCTGCCGGCGCCCGTTCCACCAGCGTGCTGAACACCCCGCGGCGCTTGAGTATATAGCGCATGAACGGATGGGTCTCGAGATTGATGAGCGGCAGCAAGCGCCGATGCACGGCGCGCGCCTCCTCCTCCTGTCCCGCCCACCAGAGTTCGGTGATCTTCACCAGGACATCGGCCAGTTCGCAGGCCGGCATATTGCCCTTGGCGCCGCGGCGCATTTCGTCGGGCAGGAACTTGCCGCCCGCCCCACCAAAGATGCACTTCACCTGGTCGCTTACCAGATCGGCGACTTCGGCAATGTGCTTTGGACCCGGCTGCCGCTCTTCCTTGATGTATTCGATCTGCGGGATCTCGTCGACGAGCGCCGCCACCTGCTCACCGCGCAGCGGCGCATAGCGATCGGCATTCTGCACCATGATGGGCCCCTCGTAGACTTCGGCCATGCGCCGGTACATGTCGATGGCTCCGGCCTGGTCGACGCGCTCGGGCGCCATCGCGATAATCGCGTCGACGCCGGCCTTTTGCGCCGCGCGCGCGTAGAGCATAACCTGCGGCACCGAAATGCCGGAACAGCCAAAGACGACGGGCAAGCGGCCGTTCACCTCATCCAGCACCGCATCCAACCCCCGCATCCGCTCCTCTTCTCCGAGAAACCAGAACTCGCCGACCATGACCGGCCAGACGATGCCGTGCTGAGCGCTCTCACAGCAGAAATTGGCCACTTTCTTGAGGTCGGCTGTATGAATTTCGAGATCGTCTTTGTACGGCGTCGGCAGGAGTCCGAATATTCCTTTCATGTCGTCGAATCGCGCCATCGTTTATCCTTTCATGTGATTTTTACTCAACTCATCTAGCGCAGCGTTTTTCGAGCTGCCTGAAGCCGGTTGGGGGGTTTTTCCTTCTCTAGCTGTCTCGAAACCCGGGAAAACGCCGTTCTTCCTCAATGCCCTATCAGTTTAAACGCACGCCCCGACTGCATTTGTCCGGCACCTTTTCGCAAATGTATTATTAAGGCCCTTTTAAGGAAACCGGTCAAGCGGTGGCAATATCTTTCTCTTGGCTGCCAACCCTTAAGTGGAGCATGCTCCAGGAGCAAAGGACCAAGCTCGCTAAGAAAGCTTGTTTTGCACCTGATACCCGATGCGGTATTGCATACCTTGCCAAATCCTTTGTGCGCTAAATTTGCCGCCAGACATATGCGACTGTGTAGCTTGCGCCGTTCTTGCATAGTCGTAGATGCCCTTTACCGCATCCCTTCTCGGTATTACTATAGCTCCAGTTGCAAAACAGATCTGGACTTTGCCTCTTTTTGTCATTATGCTAGCTCAGGCCACCACGAGAAGATTTATGTATACACGAAACCTCGCGCTAATCTTTTGCTGGACCCTGGTGGTCCTGTTCAACGGTTGCAGCACCGATCCCACTAGTAGTATTCCAGATTCTATCGAGGCTCCATCCGATCCTACTAGTAATATTCCAGATTCTATCGAAGCCCCATCCTGTGCCGACAAACGCTTAGATGGTGTGCCTGCCCAGGTGAGTGGTGCCACCGTAGCTATCGAGGACCGGGTGGAATCGGCGCCTTGCGCCGATGGGGCAGCCACCGGCTCCCAAAATCTGGTGACTTTCTTCGTAGCGCCCCAAGATGGGAACTATCGCTTCAGTACTTTAGGATCCAATTTCGACACCATTCTGCACGCCCGGACCAATTCCTGTAGCGGTGAGGTGCTCGCCTGCAACGACGACCATGACGCAAAGACGTCTGAACTGACTCTGAACCTGGTCGCAGGGCAGGCGTTAGTACTGGTGGTCGAAGGTTTTAATCGCGCCAGCGGAAACGTCACCCTTAGAGTCGAGGGACGCGAAGAAGTCTGCGACGATGGATTGGATGGGGACGGAGACGGCGTCTCGGACTGCGCAGATGTAGACTGCCTCCTCCTCTGCGAGAATCCTTTAGACTGGCCCCCGGACTGGGCCGCCTTCGAGCAACAGGTACTTTCCGAGACCAACCGAGCCCGGGCGGCGGGGGCGACCTGTGACCAGGACGAATTGCCGCCGGCTGGCCCCCTCGAGATAAATCGCTTCCTGCGCTACTCATCCAGGCTACACGCTCGAGACATGGGTCTCAAAAACTACTTCGCCCACTTAAGCCTCGATGGGCGGACCCCCGATGAGCGCATGCGCCAGGCGAACTTTGAGGGCAACTATCCCACCGGAGAAAATATCGCAGCCGGACAAGGTTCAGCGGTCGAGGTAGTCGAGAGCTGGATGAAAAGCCCCGGTCACTGCCGCAATATCATGAATCCCGATTACCAGGTTATAGGTGTGGGCTACGCCTTCGTCGAAGATTCGGAATACAGGCACTTCTGGGTCCAGAATTTTGCCGGAAGCCACTGAAGGGGTGGCCTTAAAAGGCTACTCTAAAGCTTCCAGTACACTATCCGCGACAATGCTTCTCTAGCTCTCGCCCATCTTTAAAAAAGAGAAGCCAGCTGTACGCCGACCATGTGGTCGTCCCGGTCGGGGGCGCCCGCCCCCCAGAAGTTCAGCTGCACCGCCGCCTTGGCGCGAACATTGCTGTCAAAATAGTAACCAAAACCGCTCTCCAGCCGCCGGATGGCGTAGTCCCAGGGAACTTCTTCGCCGCTGCCATCGGCAATCTCGTCACAGCTGATCTGCCCGTAGCGGAAGCTGTAGTAGAACCCCGGAGAAATGGTGTACTTGCCTTCGATAAAACCGCCTTTATTGCCCAGCACGCCCTCTTGCAGATTGGGCACCTGCCAGGTATTGCGCACCGCCTCGGCGAAAATCTGCAGATGGCCGCGGCTGTACTCGAAGTCGAAGCCATAGATGAACTGGTTGAAGTCTTCCACCGACTTGCCGGCTGGAAAATGAACGCTGCGGGCGGCGGCGGCGGCCATATAGGGACCATGGGCCAGCGAGCAACCCAGCTGCAGTCCCATCGAAGGGGCGAAGCCCACCCGGCTCACCCACTGCACCCCATCGTTGTCCATGGCCCCCGGGTTTGAGAGCGTGCCTTTGGTGAGGGCGATGGCGTAATCCACCTTGCCCACCGGACCAAAGAGTTCGACACCGGTGTTCCAACAAGAATCGTAGAGTAGTGGCATACCACGACCGCGAAAGTGATCCGCACGCCGGAAACCGAGTTGTTCGCTGTTGTCGGCCGCCACCCCGTCGCCCTGCGCGGCCGAAAAGTAGTGGTAGATCAACGGCGTGCCGATGAGCGGATTGAACAAACCGAAGGAGCGGGCGGCAAAAGCGCCGAAAGGAGTGGCGAATTTGCCCACCCTGGCATTGAGCCCCCGGCGCTGGCGCACGCGCTCGAAAAGGATGTATCCACCCTCCACTTCCACATGCCCCAAGCCCTGGTCGTAAAGCAGAGTCGCAACGGCGGCAATACCTGGAGAAATCTCCGCATCTGCGAAGAAGCGCGCGCGCACCAGACTGAAGGGAGAGGCGCCCTTGATGGTCGAGTTGACCTGGGAATCGGCCTCGCCTTCCCCCTTGCCAATATCGCGTTTGTAGGCCACGTCCAGCATACCGGACAGATCGATTTGGGACTCGCCCCTGGCGCTGGACAGGACGACTAAAAGACCACTGCAAAACGCGATGCACAGACGCATAAATACTCCTTTTATCCAGTACTTGAAATAGCGGCGATCTCCAGTTCCGCGGCGACGCCCTTCAATGCCATCATCTCCGTCGAGAGGATATCCACATCCATGTCGAGATTTTCGAGCAATTCCCGGCGGATGAGGATTTCCCCTCCCTTGGCTTCCGAGCACAGCCGTGCACCTAAATTGACGGCGGCGCCAATAACGGTGTAGTCGAGGCGAT
>CAXFTV010000483.1:0-1861 GCA_964005845.1 uncultured bacterium | reverse complement strand
GGGTATCGACCCAGGAACCATAATTCAGGGCATTGCCGATCAGGTTATTCAGGACGCGTTTGATGTACTGGGGATCGCAAAAGATCTCGGCAGCGGGCAAGTCGACGTCGGCGAGAGGGTAGGTCCGCCCTTCTATTTTGCAGACTTTTTCCACTTTGTCACTGTTCAAATCGTCGTAGACTTGCTGCGCCAGGGTGTAAAAATTGATCTGCGTCTTTTGCAGTTGCAGTTGACCTGAGTAGGCCCTGGAAAACTCCAATCTATCGTTGAGACTTTCCAGGAGTTGCTGGCCGCCCTGGATGATCTTCTGAGAGTTTTCTTTTTGTTCTGCCGAAAGCGGGCCGAGGAGGCCGTAGTAGAGCATTTCAGCGTTGGGCGTAATTTGCATCAAGAGATTTTTGAACTCGTGTTCCATGCCGGCTTCCAACATCATCCGCAGTTGTTCGTTTTCGACTTGCCGGGTGATATCCGTGAGGTTGATGAATATTTCGCTGCGGTTGTCCACAAAAGGAGTATAGGTGTGGTGGTAGTATTTTTGTTCGGCTTGGAGCCGGTCTATTTCGACTACTTCATTGGTGCCTATGATGCGATGCAGGATGTCCTGAAAGTCGGGGGGGAAGAGTTGATGGATAGCGCCTTGGAGATAGCGGAAGCAACCCTGTTCATCGGGGGGGGACCCGGCGGCATCGCCCAGGACCAGGGTCGCTTTCTCGTTGCCCGGATGCAGGATCACATCCCCGGTGACGATGGTTGCCCGGGCGACAAAATGGGGATTAGAGCGCGGGAAGTAGGAGAGCTTGAGGATCTCTTGCCGTCGCTTATGCCGCTGCTCCCGCAGGTCGCGCGTGTGGAAATACTGCTGGCACTTTAAGTGAATCTCATGCAGATCCTCGGGCAGGGGTTTGGTTATGTAGTCATAGATACCGCTTTTCAGCGCCTTCACTGCCACGGCGATGGTGCCGTGGCCGCTGCTCATAATAATTCCGATATGGGGGTATTCCGCGCTGATTTTTTCGCCCAAGACCATGCCATCCATCCGCGGCATGTGCAGTTCGGTTATGACCAGGTCGATTGCGGCCGGAGCAGCGGTAATCTGGTCCAGGGCATCCATGCCATCCACCGCGGTCCACACGCGGTAGTGAGTGCTCAGGCTAGTCGCCAGCGCCAGGCGAAAATCCTCTTCGGCATCTACTACCAGGATGGTGTGTTGTGGGGGCAGGTCGGGCACGGGGGTTTGGATTCCTGGTTAGAGGTTGTGGGCTGGTTAGGCCAGGAGTACGCTGGGGCCGGAGCAGGTCAAGCGCAAAAGGCCGGGTGCGATGGAGATCCTGCAAACAACAGGTGTATTACCCGAGAAGTACCCAGGCGGCATTGGCATCAGATGCACTCCCAGCGATCCAGCAATTCCGTCCTTGTCGTTATTCACGGCTGGCAGAATGGGTCCCATTTATATTGTAAATATCTGATAAATGTAATACTTCAAGAAAATTTGTCCATCCTCATTAAAACAAAATTACAGGTAGCCGTGTTAACTGGACTCGAGCTCATTGGAAGGAAGCGCATATGAGTTGCAAATCTGCAGCTTTGGAATGGTCGTGATGACCTGGGTGAGGCGGCGGCCAGCGGCGTCTATCTGCATCGACTGGAGATGCCCGGGCTGGACCGGGTGCAGGCCCGGTGTACGACCTTGCTGCGCTGGAGAATTCTCAGTAGTTTGTTTTAAATTTTGCCTGGCGAAGGTATGCTGCTCGCCAGTGTGCCCTGGGTTTGGCGGGAATTTTGCGAAGCTTTTTTTAAATACCTGAGCAGTGCGCCGCAAGCGCCCGGTTTTTAAACTGGGCGCTTATTTGTTATTTTCCTG
>CAXFTV010000482.1:0-5643 GCA_964005845.1 uncultured bacterium | reverse complement strand
TACGAGCGCTTGGGGCTGGCTGGATCGTCGTTTACGACGGGTCAGACGAGTTATGTTGATGAGTCGGTGGCCCCAGGGGCAGAGTATTTCTACAAGATCAGTGCGGTGACGAGCGCCGGGGAGAGCAAGTTGTCTGTTTTCGTAGGCGCCGAAGTGCTGCCCGATGATGTGGGGCCGGGCGTGCCGCAGGGTGTTCTGGCAGTGCTCGACGCTCCCCTTAGCGATCGGGTGCAAGTGAGTTGGATTGCGCCGACGAAGGATGCGGACGGAGGGGAATTGACGGGGCTTGCCGGTTATGTGGTTTTGCGTTCAGAAGGGGGCAATACCTCATTTGTGGAGTTGGCGCGTCTGGAAGCGGATGCGGGTGAGTATGTGGATGAAGGTTTGGAACCATTGAGCCTGTATGTTTACGCCATAGTAGCGTTTGATTCGGCGGGCAACGAGAGTGTGCTGTCGATTGGGCGGGAGGTGCGCACGGGTGGAGTGGCGGTTCCGGGTGGCTTGCAGGCGCGGAGTGGGATTGGCCGGATTGTTTTGACCTGGTTCGACAGTGCCGAGGAGGATTTGCAGGGTTATAATGTGTATCGCTCGATTGTGTCGGGTGCGGGCTACGAGCGCTTGGGGCTGGCTGAATCGTCGTTTACGACGGGTCAGACGAGTTATGTTGATGAGTCGGTGGACCCAGGGGCAGAGTATTTCTACAAGATCAGTGCGGTGACGAGCGCCGGTGAGAGCGAGTTGTCTGTTTTCGTAGGCGCCGAGGTGCTGCCCGACGATGTGGGGCCGGGCGTGCCACAGGATCTAAGGGCGCAGGTCTCTCAGGATGCCATTGGCCAGGTCGTATTGCGCTGGACGGCGCCCTTGCAGGATGCAGATGGAGGAGAGTTGACTGGATTGGATAGGTACGTGGTGCTGCGCCGCGCGGAAGGTTTTGGCGCACTGGCTAGCGTGGCCACCCTGAGTGCTGACGCCCTTGAGGCCGCTGAAGGAATCCTGGGCTCAGGTGTGGTCGAATATGTGGATCGAGACCTGGAACCCCTGACAGTTTATGAATATAGCGTGATTGCCATTGACGCAGCTGGCAATGAAAGCAGCCAGGCCACCTCGGTGCAGGTACAGAGCGCGGGCATAAAAGTTCCCGTAGGTCTACAGGCTGTTGGGGGATTCCGCCGGGTAACTTTGACCTGGCAGGCCAGCGACGAGGAGGATCTACTGGGTTACAATGTATATAGTGCAGATAGCTCAGATAGCTCAGACGAGGATTACGAGCGCTTAGCGGGGGATGGGGGCACATTTACCACAGGACTAACTACTTTTGTCCATACCGAATTGACCACTGATGAGGTGCGTTACTATCGCATTACGGCAGTGACTGCCCGAGGCGAAAGCCAGCGATCGGCTTTTGTCGGCGTCCAGGTCGAATAGGAGATGTTGGGAGTAGTCATTTAGGGGGATTGGCTTAGGATGGGGTAAAAATCCACTTGGCCGCTGCATGGCGGCAAGCCGCCGGGGCCGCCGGCAATTTTTGCAGAGCGATTCTTGGGGGGTTATTCTTCTTTCTCGAAGGACGAGCACCATTCCAGTACGGCGGTCACAATTTCCTCTAGCTCCTGGGTTTCGTCATTGTCAGGGGAGTTTTCTTCCTTGTGCTGGGCAAAGTATTCTTGAATCTGGCGCATATTGTTTTCGACCGTAGCTATGGCCTTCCTGAGGAGTTGCTGATCCTCAGTAGATACAGCAAGCGCTTCATTATTGGCTATTTCTTTTTGCAAAAGTGCGTAAATTTCCACCATCCTGGCAGTCTGGACTTTGATTCCCTCAAGGTTGAGTCCGGTGGATGACATAGTTCAGATCCTTTCTTTGAGCGGTCCATTTATATTTTACCCGGTAAAGATTTAGAACAAGCAATACTTGTTCCAGCAAGAGCTTGGTTATTGTATAAACTGCGGGGGCAAAGGGCCGGACAGTGGAACCCCAAGCGAACTGGCTCGTCCACTAAATGCATATGGTAAATGGAAAAACTCAAAAAAGCGCACAAGCCCAAGGCGAGCAACTGCAACTTACTCGGATACTGGATCGGGTGCGGGAATTATTGCGACATGAGATCGGCATAGAAGCGGGGGAAAAGGTAGTTTTGGGGGTTTCGGGCGGGGTCGATTCAATGGTTCTGCTGGATGTTTTCTATCGGCTTTCCGAGAGCTTGGGCATCGGGCTTCACCTTGCCCACCTCGACCATAGGTTGCGTCCTGAATCGGCGACTGACGGAGATTTTGTAGAGAAAATATCAAGGGAACGCGGCCTCGGGTTCACCCGCGCCGAGGAGGAAGTCGCCCGCGTTGCCCGCCAGCGAGGATGGTCGCTCGAAGAGGCGGGACGCTGGTTGCGTTATCGTTTTTTAGACCGGGTCGCACAGGAGCAAAACAGTACAAAAATTGCTTTGGGTCATCATGCCGACGACCAGGCGGAAACCGTATTGCTGCGGTTGCTGCGGGGCAGCGGAACAGCTGGTTTGGGGGCCATGGAGTTGGCCCGTGGGGGGCGTTATTTAAGGCCCTTATTAGGCTTCCAGCGCGCTGAGATAGAGGCTTATGCCCAGGCGGGTTGGGTCGAATTTATAGAGGATATTTCGAATCGGGATCCGCGTTTTATTCGCAACCGTATTCGCAAGGAACTAATCCCGCACCTGCAGCAGCACTACAACCCTAATATAGTCCAGGTCTTGGGGCGCACGGCACAAATTCTCAAGGACGAAGATCGGTTTCTCAACGAAATCGTTCAAGGTGAACTAGATGTGGTCGTCCACAAGTCGGATGAGCACAAGATAATCCTTGATGCCGAACAATTTCTGGATTATCATATAGCAGTGCAAAGAAGGATTATAAGAACGATACTTCAGGGCCTTTCCAAGCGAGAAGGGCCTTTTGATTTTGCCCGCATCGAAACGGTTCTGGAGCTGATGTCGCGGGATGCCGGAGTGCATGAGATCGGCTCGGGGTTGCGAGCTCAGCGCGCTGGAAAGTTTTTTTTCCTGTATCATGGCAAGGCGCCTGCAGTAGCACAAGATATTCAAATTCCCGGTGTTGCCAAAATTCCTTCACGCGGCCTTTTTCTGAGGGCCCAGCTTCTTCCAGTGCGCACTTTTGCCGAACTGAAATCCCGTCTGGGGGGGGCGCGAGCCGCATTTGATGCCGATTTGCTAGGTCCGCATCTGCAGGTGCGCAGTCCGCGTCCTGGCGATCGGTTCCAGCCCCTGGGTATGAAAGGCCACAAAAAGGTGAGCGATTTTCTCATCGATCTCAAATGGCCTCGGATTTTGCGAGACGAAGTTTTGTTGCTGGCACGTGGAGATGAGGTCGTCTGGATAGTGGGGTTGCGTCCCAACCATCGTTGCAGGGTTAATTGCAATACCAATGAGATTGCCCTCCTGGAACTTGGACAGATGGATTGATGGATGGTAGAGAGCAAGGGTATATGAAAGAACGAGAAGAAGACAAAGCTGAGAGCGAAGAGGGGCAAGGGAAAAAAGAAGGGGTGAGAACGCGCGAAAATGGGCGCAGCGAGAAAGGTCCATTAGAACAGGATTTGAAGGGTTCTGACGGGCGGCAAGAGGAAAGGCCCCGGTTGCGTTTCCGGCGCCCATCCCGATCGATGGCGTTCTGGATTTTTTTTATTCTAATCGTCATATTTGTCGGCAGATTTTTGGGTAGTTTGCCCTCTGAAGCCCCGGAGATTTTTAACAAGCAATACAAAGAGTACTTGAGAAACGGTGAAATAGTCGATGCCTACATCATTCCGGGCGATACCTCAGCCAAGTTGCACGGCACGCTCCGAGATGGTGGCAAGTTCGTGTTCAATATGGGCCCGGTGCTAGCCGAAGATAAGCGCGAGTGGGAGGAAAGGGGGCTCGACTTCAAATTCAAGGAGAAGCCTTTCCCATGGTACAATTTGTTGCTCAATTTTCTGCCCTGGCTGTTGTTTATCGCCTTTTTTATTTTTATGCTGCGGCAGATGCAGGGTGGTTCCAGAGGGTTGTTTTCATTTGGCAAAAGTCGCGCCAAACTGCTGATGGAGGACAAGAAAAAAACGACTTTCCAGCACGTGGCCGGAGTCGACGAAGCCAAGCAGGAACTCCAGGAAATTATCGAATTTCTGAAAGATCCCCAAAAGTTTCAACGGCTTGGCGGACGCATTCCCAAAGGCGTCTTGCTTGTGGGACCTCCCGGGACGGGGAAGACCCATCTGGGCAGGGCTGTTGCCGGTGAAGCCGGAGTGCCTTTTTTCAGCATCAGCGGTTCGGATTTTGTCGAGATGTTCGTCGGAGTTGGGGCTTCCCGAGTGCGAGATTTATTTGAACAAGGCAAAGCCAGTGCTCCTTGCATCATCTTCATCGACGAAATCGATGCGGTGGGCCGGCATCGCGGTGCTGGTATAGGCGGCGGACATGACGAGCGCGAGCAGACCCTCAACCAGTTGCTGGTAGAAATGGATGGTTTCGAGTCCAACGACGGAGTGATTCTCGTGGCTGCTACTAACCGTCCCGATGTGCTCGATCCAGCCTTGTTGCGGCCCGGGCGTTTCGATCGCAGAATAGTCGTCGATTTGCCCGATGTGCGCGGTCGAGAGGGCATTCTCAAGGTGCATACCCGCGAGGTGCCAGTCGCCGATGATGTGAATCTGGAGCGCGTAGCCCAGGCCAGTCCAGGACTTTCCGGCGCCGATCTGGAAAATCTAGTTAACGAAGCGGCTTTGCTGGCCTCGCGTCTCAATCACACGGCAGTTGCCATGGCCGACTTTGAGGAAGCCAAGGACAAAGTGATGCTCGGAGCTGAGCGCAAGAGTATGATCATGTCTGCTGAGGACAAGAAGGTTGCCGCTTTTCACGAGGCTGGCCACGCCCTCGTCGCCAAGCTCTTGCCGGGTGCCCAGCCCATCCACAAGGCCACCATTATTCCTCGGGGTCAAGCCATGGGCATGGTCGCTTTCCTGCCAGATGAAAGGCACTCCGTAACCGAAACGCGCCTGCGAGCCCTTCTCGCTACAGGTTTGGGGGGCTGTGTATCGGAGAGCCTGATATTTGGCGAGCGCACCACCGGTGCTCAGGGTGATTATAAACAGGTTGCTTCCCTGGCGCGTTCAATGATCTGCGATTGGGGTATGAATAAAGAGCTTGGACCCCTTTCTTTTGGCAGCGACGGAGAGGAAGTCTTTCTCGGTAAGGAATTTGGACGGCCGAGAAACTTCAGTGAACAGACCGCACGGGCCATTGACCGTGAGATCCGTGATCTAGTGCTTGCGGCTGAGCAGACCGCTGTAGATTTGCTCAACGAAAACCAGGATAAACTGCACTCGCTAGCTCAGGCATTGCTCAAATACGAAGTGCTGGACGATGGCGAAATCGACCTGGTCTTAGCTGGTGAAACCCTGGCCCGCCCACTTCCCCAGCCCCTTGCAAAGGAAGGGGAGGATGTGGGCGGGGCGCCCGTAGAAGAAGGTGAATGAGCTGGAAGCTGGGAAACCGAACCCTCGATTTTGCCGACCGTGTGCAGATCATGGGCATCCTGAATGTGACTCCCGATTCCTTTTTTGACGGGGGCCGTTACCTGGAGCGGCAGGGCGCTGTCCAGGCCGCTTTGCAAATGGTGG
>CAXFTV010000481.1:0-10958 GCA_964005845.1 uncultured bacterium | reverse complement strand
TGGACTATCCCAGCCTGGAGGAGGAAACCCGCATCCTGACCGCCTTCGACCAGCGCCGGGATCAGCTCGACCTGGACCCAGTGCAGCCGGTGGTGGCCGCCGAGCGCGTGCTGGCCTACCAGCACCTGATCAGAGCCGTGCACGTGGAAGCCAACCTGGCCGCCTACATCGCCCGGATCGTCCACCAGACCCGCAACCACCCCGCCCTTTACCTGGGCGCTTCGCCGCGCGCCTCCCTGGCCATTTTGTCCGCTTCCAAAGCCTTCGCTGCCATGCAGGGACGCGATTTTGTCACCCCCGAAGACATCCGCACCACAACCTACCCGGCCCTGCGCCACCGGATTCTGCCGACGCCGGAAAAGGAGATGGAGGGCGTCGGCCCCGAGGACATCATCAAACAGATCGTCGAGCAGATCGAGGTGCCGCGCTAGTGGAAGCTCTGCGCGCGCTCTACTTTACCCCCAGGTTGTGGTTGCTGCTCGGAACCCTGACCGCCTGCTTTGTCCTGGGCCACTTCTTTTCTTTTTTCTTCCTCCTGGCGCAGGTGGGATTGGCGGCCGCGCTCGCGCTCTTAGCTGTGGATCTGCTGCTGCTGTACCGCACCCGCCAGGGAATCGCGGCGCGGCGCCTGGTGCCGGAACGCCTGTCCAACGGCGACGACAATCCCATTCGCCTGTACCTGGAAAACCACTACCCCTTTCCACTGGCCCTGCACCTGCTGGACGAGCTGCCGCCGCAGTTTCAAAAACGGGACTTCGACCTGAAGGTGATTCTCCCCGCCGGCGCCACTTACACTACCCAGTACACCCTGCGCCCCCTGACGCGCGGCGAGTACCGCTTCGGCGTCCTGAACGCATATGCGAGCAGCCGCATCGGCCTGGCCAGCCGCCGCTACCGCCTCGCCCGGGACGCGGCGGTGCCGGTCTATCCCTCCTTTTTACAGATGCAGCGCTACGAACTCTTTGCCCTTTCAAACCACCTGTCCGAAGCCGGTATTAAAAAGGTGCGGCGCCTCGGACAGACCATGGAATTCGACCGGATTCGCGCCTACGTCACCGGCGATGACTACCGCACCATGAACTGGAAGGCAACGGCGCGGCGCGGCCAGCTTATGGTCAACACCTACCAGGACGAAAGATCCCAGCAGATCTACAGTGCCATCGATATGGGTCGGGTGATGGAAATACCCGTTGCCGGCATGAGCTTGCTGGACTACGCCATCAACGCCGCGCTGGTAATTTCCAATATCGCCCTGCGCAAGCAGGACCGGGCCGGGGTCCTCACTTTTGCCCACCGGCTCGAGGCGCTGCTGCCCGCCGAGCGCCGCCAAAACCAGCTAGGCCGCATCCTGGACCTGCTTTACAAACAGACGACTTCCCACCTGGAATCCAACTACGCAGAGCTCTACGCCGCCATCGCGCGGCAAATCAAGCAGCGCAGCTTGATTATACTCTACACCAACTTCGAAACCCTGGCGGCGCTGCGCCGGCAACTGCCCTACCTGCGCCGTCTGGCCAGTCGCCATTTGCTGGTGACCGTTTTTTTTGAGAATACCGAACTGCGCAAGGTAAAGACTCGCGCAGCCGCCACGGTAGAAGAAATTTACATCAAGACGGTCGCCGAACAGCTGGACTTTGAAAAGCGGCAAATCGTCAGGGAACTGGAGCGCTACAGGATCCAGCCCATCCTGACCACACCCGCCGGACTGGCGGCGGCTACCATCAACAAGTACCTGGAATTGAAGGCGCGAAATTTGATCTGAGAGGACGGCGCAAAACTCCGCTGCCCCGCGAGCCCGCCAGGGACTTTAACGAGGCTTCCAAGGAAAACGGCCATGCACAAGGTTCGCATCCAGACAGCGCAAAACGTCCATATCGAATACGCAGCGGCCAGCGTCGGCGACCGCATCGTCGCCTACTTGATCGATCTGCTTTTCATCGCCGCCTACGGACTGGTCGCATTTGCCGTTTTTTGGCTTGCTTCGTTCCTCGACCTCCTGCCGCACGCACTGCACGCCGCGTTGGCCATTCTTTTTTTTCTGCCGATTCTTCTCTACGACCTGGTGCTGGAGCTGATGCTGGACGGACAGAGTTTTGGCAAGAGGCGCCGCGCTATCAAAGTGGTCGAAGTGGACGGCTCGCAACCCGGAATCGGCAGCTACCTGCTGCGCTGGCTGCTGCGTCCGATCGATATACTTTTGTTTTCCGGCGGAGTAGCGCTTTTGACCATTCTAATCAACGGCAAAGGCCAGCGTCTGGGCGACCTGGCGGCGGGCACGGCAGTGGTCAAGCTCGAGCCGCACACCACGCTGGACGACACCATCCTGAGTGCGGTCGAGACCGGGTATACCCCGGTCTTCCCACAGGCCGCCCACCTGGACGAGAAGGTCGTAGCCACGGTGAAGGAAGTGCTGAACCAGGCCGCAGTGCTGGCCGGGAAAGACGGGGAAAAAGCGGCGCAAATGCTGCATAGAACAAAAACCGTCCTGGAAAATTCTATGGCGCTAAAAAGCGATCTGCCGCCGCGCGATTTTCTCGAAACCCTGATGAAAGACTACAGCGCCCTGGTGGCCGACGGCCGGGTCTAGTGGAGGCGGGTTTGCGGCGGCGGCACCGGTAAAAGCCCGGGCACCCGGGCAAGGTCGTCCGCCGCGGCCTCAATCCACAAAATGAACCACGCCAAAACGAGCGGGGTGGTGGAAGCCGCGCTGGTAGGTTTCGCTCCACGCCGTGTATTCGGTGCTTTCGTGGTGGCGTTTACCCAGCGGCTCCCGCGCCTCGCGCAAGGAGGCGAGCTGCGCTTCGATTTGCTCCAGGCGGTGCTGCTGGTCGGCGCTGAGTTGCCGGCGCCAATTTTCCGGATCGCTTTGTTCCAGTGACTCGGCGCCGATCTCCTGGCGCAAGTCGGCAAGTTGCCGGCGCCAGGGGCGGGCTCGTTCTTCGAGCGCGTTGATCTGCTGCTTGAGATCGCGGCCGGCCATGCGCTCGATGCGATAGAGGTTGAGGCGCCAGCTGGCGCCCGGCGAGGGGCGACCGCCGCCGCTGATGCTGTCGGCAAAGGCGGTCCAGGGAATGGCGATTTCCACCGTCCAGCCCAAATCTTGAGCGAGGGAGTCGTTCACCGAACCGTACACCTGGACGGCGGTCTGCAGGCCTTTTATATCCCAGTCTTTGGACGCATGCCACTCGGGCTCGAGGGCGAGAATGCGCAAGTCGACGATGGCATTGAGCGGATTGACCTCCAGTTCCAGATAATTGCGCTCGTCCCCGTCCGGGTCGATGAAAACTTCTACCACCTCCTCGCTCCACATGGGATCGTCTTCCTGGTCGAAAATGGCCCATGCATCTGGATCGTGGCAGACAAAGGCAAAGTAAAAGTTGTCGTCGTCCCACAACATCTTGGCCCGGGTCGGGCGCGCGATCGGATCGTAGTCGTTGAGGATGCGCTCAAAGCCGTCGATTTGCGCGGCGGCCTCCCAGGCGAACTCGTGCAGGTGGCCGTCGATGGTCATGGGCACGGTGGCGCGCTGCACGGCGTAGTGGTTGACCGGATCGGTCGCGAGGCCTGGTTGGGCAAGCAATGGACAACTAAAAAACACCGCTGATAAAAAAACAGCTGTGAGCACTTTTTCTATTTTCATGGACTTTGTCCTCCTCTCAGGTAACCGGCGGAAATCTAACCAATGCGCACAGCGCGGGCAACCGCCCGCGCGCATGAAAAAATTCGGCCGGGGACTAGACCAGCACAATTTCGCCGCAAAGCCTTCCCAATGGCCCGGATCCAGCTCGCCCGGTGCGGATGCCAATCCTCGAACCAGGTGCCGCCCGGTCGAGCTCGTCTGATCAAGCGCAAAGGGGAAAGCGCAAGAAGCTCCGGGCGGTGCCCCCCATGATGTTGGAACGCTCGCGCGGGCGCAGCCCCGGCAGCAATTCGTCGACGACGCGCACCATGCTGCCATAGCCCGGATCGGCGCTGGTCCAGGGGAAGTCGCTGGCCCACAGCAGCCGCGCGGAACCAAAAGTGGATAGCAAATTGCGGTGCCACTCGGCCAGATCGCGGTAGGGATGGGATTCGTTGCTGAAAGCATATTGCCCCGACAGGTGGACGCAGACGTTCTCGTAGGGATATATGCCGCGGGTATTGTCGGGGATGCGGCCGATTTTGAGACCCATGGTGGAATAGCGCGTCTGCGGCGGCATTTCGACCTCGACCCGCGGGCGCCCTTTGTCGTCCCAGCTGAATTTGTCCTCGCCGGGACAGACCATCAGGTGATTGCAGACGACGCGGACCTGGGGAAAGGCGTCGAACAGGAAAGGCAGCAGGTGGGCATCGCGGGCCCGCGGATAGAGCCAGAGGACGTAATCCTTCTCGGCGGCGCGGCGCCAGATGGGAAAGGTCGAGAAGGTGGCCACATCAATGGGGGCCAGCGGATCGGCCGGACCACCCAGGTCGAAGAGGCGGAAACCCAAAATATCGCCCGCGGCGGCCAGTCGGTCCATGTGGTCGGCCGGAGCATCACAGGTGGGGGGAATCAGGGCGATGCCGCGAAAGCGGTTGGGATGGGTTTTGAGGCAGTGGCGCAGATAGGCGTGGTGTTCAAGCTCCGCGCCGCCGGTCTGCACCAGTATGGCGCCATCGATATGGTGCCTCTCCATTTCGCCCAGCAGCCCTTCTACCGGCGCGGCGCGTTCGGCCGGCATCTGGTCGGTAAGTAGACGGGGAAATTCGGCCGAGGCGCGGGCAAAGACCTGCACATGGGCATCGATGCGCATAGTTCAGTGCTCCAGGCCGAAGAGACGGCGGCGCAGCGGTGTGTCGAGCCGTTCGGCCAGGTGGGCATAGCGCTGCCCGGCAAATTTTTCTGCGCTCCACTTCTCGTAGATTAGAATGATCGACTTGCGCGCCCTGCCAGTGCGATTGACCATGGACGTATGCAGGCCGAAACTGTCAAAGAGTATGGCGCTGCCGGCGCTACCGGGAAAGGTGCGGTGCCCGGGCATGCTTTCCAGCTGCCGCACCGGTGGATAGGGTCCCGAATCGAGCTTGTGGCTACCCGGCACGAAGGCGAAGGGACCGCCGTCTGCGGACACGTCCTCGACGTACAGCTGAATTTTCAGGTGCGTCGGCGTGTTCTGACGGTCGACGTCGTAGTGCCAGCCCACGTAGCTCAGCGGCGAGGATGGCACGACGCGGAATTGCGCTCCGATGAAGAGTAGCTCGTCGTTGGTGAAGGCCAGCAGCAGGTCGATATAGCTGGGATGATCGACCAGTTCGAGGAAGAGCGGTTCCCGGCTCAGAGGATCGGGAATATCAAAAAAAGCGGCGGGTCTGGTGCCAGCGGCCACTTCTCTGACCCAGGCCGGACGGGCGGCGGCGGCACAGCGATCGAAGGCCCTCTGCAGACGCCGCAATTCGTCGCAGGACAGGGCATTCTCAAGTACCAGGTAGCCCTCTTTTGCAAATTGGCCATAGTGGGATTCAGCTGGGCGGGTCAAGCGCACGCTCCTCCGGTATAGGAGACGAAAAATAAGCAATTCCGCGACCGGAACCAAGCCGCTTGGACGCTTGCAGAGGGCCCTTCAGTCTCCTACCTTTCTAAACGAGGCAAAAGCGCCGTTGGACCTAAGGCTTTTAAACTTCAAAGGGACATGTGCTTATTCGGCTGCTCTAAAGGGGGCCTGGGCACTTGCAGATTAGAGGAAACGGGCGACTGTCAGGGAGTCTTCTCCGCCCAGGCCCGGCCCTGCGAGGGCCGGCGATGGCCTGAGGCCGGGACTGGATTCCGCCAGATTTTCAGTCGAGTGGCAGGTCTGCCTCGAAGGCCTCGACTGCGGGAAAGACGGTGGTGCCGCGCAACAGGCGGCCCAGCCGCGGAGACCCGGCGTTGTAGACCTCCACGGCATCGGCGTCGGCATAGCGGAACAGCATCAGGCGCCGGTCCCGGTCCGTGGAGCGGTTACCCTCCGAGTGGTGCAGCATGTGACAGTGGAAAAAAAGGACCTCGCCGGCCCGCATGGGCGCGGCCACGGCGCGGCTTTCGTCGACCTCCAGAACCACGGGCCGCAGGTCGCGGCGATCCGCTTCGGAGCGCTGAAAATCCGCCTGGCCGGCTTTGTGGCTGCCGGGGATCAGCCATAGACAGCCGTTGCTCTCATCGGCGTCGTCCAGGGCGGTCAGGCAGGTGAGGGCATTGTAGGGATCCAGTTCGCCGTAGGCGTTGTCCTGGTGCCAGTCGAAGGGCATGGTATTGCCGCGCAGCTTGAAAGTCAGCTGCGCGGTCACGGCTTTGATGTTGGGACCGATCAAACGGGCGGCGACATCGACCAGCGGGCCGCTGAAATAATACTTGCGGACCGCCTCCGAGTAGTGGTGGATATCGGCCAGAAGGGAGTTTTTGAGCCAGTTTGCCGCCGGGTCGAAAGGCCCCTTTTCGGCCTCCCAGGCGGCCATGATCTGGGCGCGTACCTGCTGCAGACCCGCATCCGTCAGAACCCGGCCCAGATGCACGTAACCCCGTTCGCGGTAGTGGCCGATTTGCTGCTCGGTGAGCGGCGCGTAGTTGAAAAGCTCGGGATGGCGCACGGGGCGCGAAATCGTCGACATGGGTATATTGACTCCTGTGGCTTTAGCACTGAATATGAAAAACCCGACTCGACAAAGCAAGAAAGGTTTAAGCGCATGAAAAACGAAACCCATGCCGCTCTGGCAGACCTCGACACTCGCCTGGAAGAACTGGAAGAACAGGGCTATACTATTTTTCCCGGGTATCTCGACGGCGCCACCACGGCGGCCATTCGCGCTCACGTCGACGCCATCGCCGGGCCGGTTGAAATTGGCGCCGATCACCGGGCCGCCCGGCGCGATTTGCGGCATCCGATTGAGGGTGCGATCATGGCCCGGCTGGCGAGCAATTCCACCACCCTCGAACTGGCGGCCGCCCTGATCGGGTCGCGGCAACTGCGCCTGCGCGAACAAGTCCTCATCCGCAGCGATCCATCGCCACCACCCTACGAAGCGACGCGCTGGCACATCGACGCGGCTTTTTGTCGCGCCGAATTCGCCGCCAGACCGCGGCAGGTCTACTACCAGATGCTGCACTGCTGCAGCACGGTCTCCCCCGGCGGGGCCGCATTTATGATCGTGCCGGGATCGCACCAGCGGTCTCTCAAAGCCAGCGACGAGGCAGCAAAGGAACGCGGCCGACAAGCCATCGAGGGACAAACCGCCGGGATCGATGAAGAGGTCGAGGGCGGCATTGAAATCTGCGCCGACGACGGGGATCTCATTGTCTTCAATCCCCTGTGCTACCACTCGGCCTCGCCCAATAGAACCCGGCAGCCGCGCTATGTTTTTTTCACCTCGTTCTACCATCCATCGGCGAGCCGCCTGGTGGAGCTGGTGCGCCGCACCGGGTACCGCGATCACTTCCCGGATTCTCTGCGAACGGCACTGGCCCCCGAACTCCAGGCACTGCTCGAGTACTGACGCTAGCGCACGAAGGACCTAGGGCGAACCGCTTCCGGGAACCTCGACGTCGACCATGCAAATCCGCCCGTCGCCGGGATGGCGCGGCAAACCCAGTATGGCCGACTCGCAGAGGAACAAAGTTCTCATCTCCGCCCCTCCCAACGTGCAGGCATAGGGGCTATAGCCCTCGACGTCGAATTGCTGGCGCACCTTGCCCCCTTCTTGCACCCGGATATAACCACCCGCACTGCCGTACCGATAGTAGGGCACCGCGACCCAAACACAGCCTTCTTCGTCCAGACAGATGCCGTCCGGCGGCACCCCCAGATCCGCCCAGATCCTGCGGTTGACCAGGGAGCCGTCTGCTTCGATATCGAACGCGCTCAGCCGAAAGCCGAAGGACTCCGCCACGATGAGAGTGCGGCCGTCCGGGGTGATCACCGATCCATTCGGGGTCGTCATCCTTTCAGCCACGATGCGCACCCGAGCCGGAACCGGCGCCGCGCCCGACGAAAAATCCACCAGCAGAATATGACTGAAGTGCGGCATATTGCCCGGACCGGGATGTTTCTCTTCGTCCACGCCGCTGCCTACGCTGCCGACAAAGGCCCGACCGCGAGCGTCCACGACCATGTCGTTGCAGGGCAGCCGGCTCAGGTCGTACATATCGGCGACCTGGGTCAATTCGCCCGCGCGCAAGGCCAGCAACTTCCCATCCTGGACCGAAACCACCAGCAGGGTTCCATCCGCCAGCCAGCCCAGACCCGAAGCCATCTGGGGCACCTCCGCCAGAGTCTCCAGCCGGCCCTCGAGGTCGACCGCCATCACCTTACCGGCCAGAATATCGGAGAAAAACAACTTGCCCGCCGCCGCACCGGCGGCATCCCCGCTCGTCGAACGCCAGCGCGGTCCCTCGGGAAAGTGGAGTCCATCTACCAGAACAGCTGGAGAAAATCCAATCGACATAACTCAAAAACCTCCTGATATGGGATCTGCAACCCCCTGGCAACACCGCGCGCCCGTATCGTAAATGGCGATCGTGCCCGCTCTCTCAGCACTTGGGCAAGATAGCGGCGGCGGCGGGCGTCAATCAACCGCGCCGGACCGGGCAGCGAAGCCCAGCCTTTACAAGCGGGTGCAAATATAGCATTTTTTGCTAAAACACTTTCGCTTTTTTCATCCTAAACTCCAGTAGCAAAGGAGAGTGCGATCATGTCCAGTACCCTGGTACACATCGGCGTCCGCGCCACCGATCTGGAGAAAACCATTCGCTTCTGGCGGGACGGTCTGGGAATACCGGTTTTTTCCGAGCAGGAAAACTGCTTCGATCTGAGCGACGGCTACCACAATTTCCGCGTCTTCCAGCACAGCGGTCCGGAGCGCCCCGGTCACGTCAGCGGCATGCTGGACTACCTCCACATCGGCGTCCGGGTATCCAATCTGGAAGAAGCCGGCAAACGCCTGCTGGACATGGGCTATGAAATCTTCTCCGATGGCCTGGGCGGCAAGGTTCCACTGGATCCCCAGGACATCCAGGACGGTGCCTTCAAGGTCGAAGACCCCGACGGCATTACGGTGGATGTGACGGCCTGCGACGACCAGTGGCCCGGCGCTCATCTCAACCGCGGATCGCGCTGAATCAACCAGAGGTAGGGCGGGGCATACTTAAAAAACACTACCGGGAAGCCTATCATGCAGCTTGGCCAACAGCAGCTCAACCACTTTGAAACCTTTGGATTCCTGATCTTCCGGCAACTCCTCAACGCCGCTGAGGTAGAGCGCTACAGCCGCGAGTTCAACGCCGGCCTGAATGCCTGGATCAAAGGCGGTCAACACGATCGCAAAGCGCGCCATTACGCCTCGCTGATGGAGGCACACAGTCCCTTTATTGCCGGCCTGGCCGACGATCCGCGCTTCGCCGATGTCGCCGAACAACTGTTCGGCAAAAAATCCCTCGGCATTGCCGTGGACGGCAACTACATGGTGGGCGATACCCAGTGGCATCCCGACACCGCCTCAGTGGACTATATGGGCATCAAGTTCTGCATCTATCCCGATCCCCTCGATGGCGGCAGGGGTGCCCTGCGGGTCATTCCCGGATCGCACCGCGAGCCCTTTCACAGTATGATCAGCCGCGATCCGCAGGAGGCCTATGGCCTCGATCCGGACCAGCTGCCGGCCTTTGTATTTGCCTCGGAACCGGGCGATGTAATCGCCTTCAATGTGGGCTTGTGGCACGCATCCTTTGGCGGCGGCGATCAGCGACGCCAGGGGGTCGTGGTCTACTACGAAGATCCCGAGGGACCCGAAGCGACGCAGGCGGTCGTACAGCAGATGCAGGGCAACCACAAGATGTTCAGCGGCCTTGGCCGGCCGATGTACGGACCGCACTGGCGCAGCATAGAACAGCCGCGCCACCAGCGCTGGCTACGCCGGCTGGACGAATTGGGGGTGCTGGAGACCCCGACAGCCCCTTGAGGTTAGCCCGACCCGCCTAACGGCCGGACTCCGCGACCTGGGCGGCCAGGTGCGGCGGGATGAACACCACCCCTTCGGCAGTGCCCAGCACGACGTCGCCCGGAATGCAGGTCGCCGCGTCGATGCGGGTGACGCCGTTGATCTCCGGCATGGTCACCCCGGGTATGGCTTCCGGGTGAATGCGCTTCACGTAGGAACAGAAATTTTCGATTTTCATTATTCCGGGCAAATCGCGCAAACCGCCATCGATCACCATGCCGCGACCGCCGTTGCTCTTGATGGCCGTGGTCAAATTGTCGCCGACCAGATTGACGCGGCCGAACAGATCGGCGACTAGCACATCGCCCGCCACCATCTCGTCTATCACCCACGAATTCAGAAAGCCCACTCGCTCCTCGAGTTCCCCCTGGCGCAACAAGGCCTCGTGCAGGTCGGGCCGCAGGGGCACCCAGCGACAGGTGACTGCCCGGCCCACCAGGACCCGGTCGGGATGGAGAATTGTCCAGTCGCCGGCGAAGTTGAGATGGTATTGGTGTTCGCTCAGCACCTCCCAGGCCGCACCGATGGCGACCGACTGCAACTTTTCCAGGACGGCGTCGGGCACCAGCGGCCGACCGCTGGCGTCGCGCGCGCCTTCCCACTGGCTGGTAATGCTGCGAATGGTATCCGGATCGGTCAAACGCATATTGGAGTCCTCGGTCTCGTCGTTATCATTTGAATTGTGGCAGCCACTCCCGGGTGCCCGCCATCATTTCCTCCAGCAGGGACCGGGCGCTGTCAATCCGGCCCAGCAGCGGATCGCTCAGCAGCGCCTCCAGGGCGCGCTCAAAGTTCCCCTCCACCGCCGCTTCCACGCTCAACTCCTGGCGCAGCACGTGGGGCCGCACAATGGCTTCGATAGCTGCCGGCATTGGACTGACCAGGGGCCGGAAGCCGGTCGCGTCCAGCACCCCGCGGGTCTCCACCACAGCGGCGGCGGGCAACTGCGGAATCTGCCCCAGGTTGGGAACATT
>CAXFTV010000480.1:0-2435 GCA_964005845.1 uncultured bacterium | reverse complement strand
ATTTGTCCTCGCATCGTGTGGAAGTCCATTCTCCTCAAGGCCTCGGCCATGTTCGACATGGAAATGGACGAGCTGGCCGAATATTTCGAATATATTCCAATTCGCTACGGTGAAGAATACGACTATGCTGGTTTGCTCATTACGGCGCATCCCTCAATCCACCCGGTTCCCTGTGCGGTCTACCGGATTCGCGGTATTGTGGATCGTGAGTGGAAGGTTTACGGCCACATGAGTGATATCCTCAATTTCCAGCGTTGCCAGAATCTTATCCGTGAAGGGTATATTTCACAGAAACGTTTCAATGAGTATCGGAGTTTCCTACTTGAACCCGCCACGGTAAAAAAAATTGACGTTGGCACCAAAGAAGGGGAAGAGGCTAGTTCTGTACACGGGTCTTGGAGAGATTTTTCCAATGATTCTTCTGAACATATTGTATTAGCGCATACCCGCGAGGAAAGTCTGGATTTAAAAGCCACCATTCTAGTTGGACAATTTGCTCGTGCTGGCTCGGCCCGGGATCTGGGCAACAGGACGACCTATACCTACCAGGACAAATACAGGGAGCGTTCTCTGAAGTATCTAGGGAATTATCTTTTTTCTTTACTCGGTAATAAGATCAGACAGGGGCTGATCAAGGCATCACAGGTAAGAGCTTATTTGCGTATACTTGCGGACAATGAGATTGTGGTTATTCAGCCTAATACTCCGTTCCTAAAAATGGGCACACAATCGGAATTTGTAGATCTAGTTATCGGTGGAGTAGGTAGTATCTGGAGAAACCAGGGCACGGAGTTAATACGAGTCACCAATGTTAACGCCGGGGACGTGCTCGGCGATGTTGGAGTGCTATCGCAGATTCCCCGAACTGCCACAATTCGTTCCGAGACCTATATGCATGTTCTCCGCATTCCAGGGTTTTTATTCAGGGAAATTGTCGTCAATCTTGGGATCTTTCCCGCGGAAGTGCAGGGGCAGAATGAAAGCTTAATTCAGAAAATCTGGCGACATCGCGAAATCGTCCAGGGTTCGCATCTGTTCGGGGCCGAGGTGCCGGTCCATCTACAAGATAGGGTTGCCAAGCACTCTGTAGAGGTGCTGGTGAAAAAAGGGGATTCGCTCTTTGCGGATAAAGCCGCCAAGGGCGCCCTTTTCCTAGGCAGCGATGCAGATGCATTTGCAATTATGATCGACGGCCTGGAACTGGGGCAGGATCTGGCGCACACTCCGGTTTTTGGCGAGGGCAGCTTCGTCAGCGGAAAACCCGAGCCATATGATGTCAGCGTCCGCAAGGGGACTATATTGCTCAGAATGGGCCGGGAAGAATTGGACTGGATGCGCAAGGTGCCGATTTTTAAACTGCGGCTCAAACAACTGGCAGAGCAGCGAGCGCTACTGATGCAGCAATTATTGCTACAACAGCGAGGGCCATAACTTCACCCTCCCACGTCGCTTTCGAGGTTTTGAAGTTATGGCTAGCTGGGATGTTTTTTGAGTTTCTGGGTGTGGGCCTGCTGCGATCTCGCTGCACAAAGCCAGGTAATTTCCTCTCGAAAATTCGCTGGCCCTTGAAATTTTTAAAGTCCGTCCAAACTCCTGATGGCCTCTGCGTTGCTTAGAGGGGCGCAGGCTTTTGCTCATAGAGTCTGTGAGATGGCTTCAGCCAACCCTTGTCTATGACGTTCGCCAATTTCCGCTGGCCCACCAGGGCAAATTGGCGAAAACCCATGGCCTTCCATGAGTACAGCGGGTGTAAGAGTTTTTTTTCATCGCCTCATTGATTTTCTTCTGTCGCCGTTATCTGTATCTGGCCAATTAGTTACAGTGACACAGCGCATTTTTTCTTGCTTCCATGTTCATCGCTCCTCGTATGCGACCAGCAGTTCCACGGCTTGCAAAACTAAAGGTGCTCCCTGGTTGCGACTCCGGGTTTTAAGATGAATTTCCAGTTCGTTTTTTCCCTGTCTGAGAGGTGGACAATCAACCTCGAATTCGAGGTGAGCCCAGGGTTGTTCCACCTCCACAATTTGCGCCGGGTAGCGGGTCCAAAACTGAGCCTCAATTTCCTGGCGCTTCCAGTTGTAGAAGGGGCCGTGCCGCGCCGCGGCTTGCAGGTTTGTCTGGTTGATTTTTACCTCGATTTCGTCGTCCGGTGACAGGGTGTCAAAGCGCAGGGTCAGGAGGCAGCGGGCAAGGACACCGGCGGCGCGTGCTGCGGCCAGGTCGTCGGCTATTTCGAGACTGCACTGCGGGGCATGGCCCGCCAGGCTTTGCTCCAGAATGATGGGCAACTGGGCAGCGGGGTTGGCATAGCGGAAGGTGGCTTCGATGTTGGCGACGGGGTAGGCGCAGTGGTAGGGGGTGGTGAAACGGGCGCTTTGATCGAGTTCGTAGCGTTTGTCCAGATATTTGAGCGCGGCCGGGTCGGCCAGCTGGTT
>CAXFTV010000479.1:0-4272 GCA_964005845.1 uncultured bacterium | reverse complement strand
CGCCCATTTGCTGGGCAAAACGCAGGTTGTCCTCAGTGAGGTTTTCTGGGCTGAACTTGAGGCCTAGTTTCATAGGGTAGCTCCTGGGTGCGGATGTTGGTCGCGACGAATTTTGGGGCGGGCTCCAGCGATTGGGGCCGCAGTGCGTCGGCGCTAAAAAGCAAGATGTTCGGTGTTTGAGCAGACATTAATTTACCCGTGCCAGGTACGGGGCTTAAGGGTTGGGCATTCTCGCCGGTCTTTAACAGTGCAGTCCTCCCTGGTGTAGATTCAGAGCCAGGCTGCGAAAGGCGTGGATGCGGTGCACAGTGCAAAGGTCGGCATCGTGCTGATCCCCGGAATCGCAGCTGGTGCGCGAGAGCACTACCAGATCGTCGCCGTCGACCACGGCGCTGGGGTACATGAAACTGCGGTGGATGTGCTCCGGCCAGTAAGCAACGCAACCGGCGGGGAACCAATTGAGACAGTCGATGCTGTAGTGGAGAAAGAGCCAGCGGCGTTCATTGCCGGGGCCACCGTGGTAACCGGATTCGCGCATGCGTTCGCCCCAGCCTAGCAGATCCTGCGAGTTGGTCACCAGATTGCTCAGCATCCAGTACATCCCCTGGGGCTGGTCGTGGACGAGAAAAAATTTGCCCTGGGCGCCCGGCCAGGACGCCAACTGGGTAAAACTCAGATGTCGGGTCCGTGGATCGTAGTCCAGCACACCCGCGATGTGGGCGGTTGCATACTCATCGATAATGCAGCGGGTGAAAACGCGGATGCGGTTGCCGATTTCAACGGTGTTGGGCTCCAGCCAGACAAAGGAATTTTTCCAGCCGCCGGAAAGCTGGGGCCGGTTATCGGGCGGGAATAATTCTCGCGTCAACACGGCGGGTACCGCGGGTGGTTGGACCAGGTTGGAGATGCTCCATGCGGCTGGATCGAAGGGCGATTTATCGCGCTCCAGCCGCACCATCACCTTGCCCTTGTGGGCAGCCCCGGGCAGGTCGTGGTCCATGGCCCAGAACAAGGCCTCGGGTTGGGCGAGCATGGCGGTGGAGATATTCCAGACCGGTTTTTCGATTACGGTGTGGGCCCTCGACCAGGAGCGGCCGCCGTCGTCGCTGCCTATGATTTGAAAGTTCTGGTGGCTTTTCTGCTGCACGAACATCAGCAGTTGGCCATCGAGGACAAAGGGGGTGCCCTCTTCGAAGGGCAAGGTTGCCCCTTCCTCCCAGTTGCGGCCGCCGTCGTCACTGCGCAGTATTCTCAGGCAGCGATTTACCGCGTTACCGGGACGGTTCCACTGCGGGGCGGCAATGAGCAGGGTGCCGTCGTCGAGCCGGGCGAGGTTGGGGTCGTGGAAAAACCAGCGTTGTGGATCGGGTACCCGGGCGGCGACGACAAAATCTGCAGCCAGGGGCTTGATATTGGGATCGGGCATTTTTTTATCCGATTCTAAGGCTTTTTCAGCACCATTGCGCGTCGAGCATAATACCAAAACTACCCCGCCGGGCGAGTGCGTCAAGCAGCGTTGACGGGTTGACAGAGGGGTTTGTTTTTTTATGCTTTGATAACGCTGTACTTGTATAAGTAGAAACAGTTGAAGATAATTGACAACGCCATGGAGAGCCGATCTTGAGCGTCCCTAGCGACCAGGACTTAATTGAACGGTGGCGCGGCGAACCCGCCCCACTGCTGCCTACCTTACACGCCTTCCACGAGCGGGACGGCTATATTTCCGAAGAGGCCCTGCGCGCCGTGTCCAGTGGACTGGCGATACCCCTGGCAGAGCTTTTCGGCACCCTTACCTTTTATCACCATTTTTCGCGCCAACCGGCCGGGCGCCGGGCGCCGCGCGTGTGCACCGGCAATATCTGTTGCCTCAAAGGCGGCCGCGAAGTCCTCGCAGCGCTTAAAGAGGAAGGGGCCACGGCCATGCCCTGCGCCGGACGCTGCGATGACCCGGTGCCCGTGCTCCGGGAGCACCAGGTCTTCGTCGGCACCACTGCCGCCGCCTTGCAAAGCCGTCCGTCCCCCGTCCCCCGTCCCAATCCGGGAGGCATCGAGGAGTGCGTTTTTGCCGCAATTCGGAATCCCGGCCGTGCTACGCTAGAAGGTTACCGGGACAGCGGCGGCTACGAGGGGCTGCTACAGGCACTGGAAATGGATCCGGCCGGGGTCGTGGGTCTGATCGAGGAGAGCAAACTGGCCGGTCGCGGCGGTGCCGGATTTCCCACCGGCCTCAAGTGGAAGGCCGTGGCCGAGGCGCCGGGCGCACCCAAAACCATCGTCTGCAACGCCGACGAGGGGGAACCCGGCTGTTTCAAGGACCGCGCAGTTCTGGATCTCGACCCCCACGCGGTAATTGAGGGTATGACCATCGCCGCCTATGCCACCGGTGCCGCCCGGGGTTTTATCTACCTGCGCTACGAGTATCCCGAGACCTGCGAAATTCTCGCAGGAGCCCTGGAAGAAGCGCGCCAGGCCGGGCTGATCGGCGATAAAATTGCGGGGTCGAATTTCGCTTTCGAGATCTACTTGCGGCGCGGTGCCGGTGCTTATATATGCGGCGAAGAAGGATCTCTGCTCAACAGCCTCGAAGGCAAGCGGCCCTTGCCGCGCAACCGTCCTCCCTTCCCCGTTACCCACGGTTTCGAAGACTTGCCGACTGTGGTCAACAACGTCGAAACCCTGGCTTCGGCACCCCAGATACTGCGGCGCGGAGCCGCATGGTACCAGAATTTGGGACAAAATGGCCAGGCCGGTACCAAGCTCATCAGTCTATCGGGCGATATCGAGGTACCTGGCAACTACGAAGTCCCCCTGGGTTTGAATTTGCAGACCCTGCTCTACGATTGGGCCGGGGGGCCTGTGGGCGGCCGTTCCATCCAGGCGGTGACAATGGCCGGTCTGTCCGGCGGTTTCCTTGCCGGTGCGGATCTGGACGTGACCCTGGACGAGCCCGGTATTCGCGGCAAGGGTTCCTTCCTGGGAGCCGGCGGCATCATGGTTTTCGACGACCGCCGCAATATGGTCGACATGGCGCATAACGCGATGGCATTTTTCGCCGAAGAATCGTGCGGCAAGTGTTTTCCCTGCCGCATCGGCACACAGCGACTCACCGAGCGTTTGGCCGGGGCAGCGGGCCCCACAGCGCAAGCGCAGTGGATCGAGGAAGTGCGCGATATAGGCGCCACCATGATGGCTACCAGTGCCTGCGGTCTGGGCATGGCCGCGCCCCACATAACCGAGAGTCTGCTCAAATACTTTCCGCAACAAATTACCCGGCATCTGGAATCCTGAGAGGAAGGACGATGACTGCAACGATGGATCTTGAAGTCGAAGAAGAAAAGAAGGTCGAGACCCTGACCCTGGACGGCGTGGCGGTCCCTTTCGAGGAGGGGGAAACCCTCTACGAAGTGGCCCGGCGCCACCGCAAAGAGGTCCCCACCCTCTGTTACGACCCGCGGCTGGAGCCTTTTGGCAGCTGTCGGCTGTGCGTCGTCGAAGTCGAAGGCATGCGCGCCCCGGTGGCCTCTTGTACTACAAAGGCCACTCCGGGCATGGTGGTGCGCAGCTCCACCGAGACCCTCGATGCCCACCGCAAAGTCCTGCTCGAACTGGTGGCTTCCGAAAACCGCGAGGTCGACGTGGATCCCCTGCGCGGCTATGCCTCCCAGGAGTTGGCAGACCTGGTGGATCGCTACCAGGCACGCAGCGGCCGCTTTGAGGGTGAAAAATCGGGTTGCAGCAACCAGGGAGATGACAATCCCTTCATCCTGCGCGATTATGATTTGTGTATCTCCTGCAACCGCTGCGTGCGGGTCTGTGCCGAGCAGGAGGGCGATCACGCCATCAATATAATGAATCGTGGTTTTCACACTCAGATAACTACGGAGTTCAATAACAATCTCAAGGATTCCTCCTGTACCTTCTGCGGCCAATGCGTGCAGACCTGTCCAACCGGGGCGCTGGCCGACAAAAAGGCGCTGCGCGCCGCCACCCAACCGGGCCAGGTTGAAAAAACCCGCTCGATTTGCCCCTATTGCGGAGTGGGTTGTTCGGTTGACCTGTTGACCAAAGAGGACCGGCTGGTAGGTATTCAGCCGGCCATGGATGGGCCGGCTAACCAGGGGGCGCTGTGCGTCAAAGGACAATTTGCCTTCGACTTCGTACAGCACCGGGATCGCCTGGCGCAGCCGCTGGTGCGCGGCACCGACGGCGAATTGCACGAGACCGACTGGGATACGGCCCTGGATCGGGCCGCGGCTGGCTTTCGCAAAGCTT
>CAXFTV010000478.1:0-6675 GCA_964005845.1 uncultured bacterium | reverse complement strand
TCTTTGGACCTTCAGGTAGTTTCTACTCCAGAAACTACGAAAAAGGTCTACTCGATGTGGAGAGTTTTGGAACAGAGGTATATGCCGAACCTTATTTCAGTTTCTGCGTAATTGGAGGAGATGCACCGCAACCGGAGGCCCTTGAAGAGGCACTTCTCGCCAGAATTCGCCAGGCTGGCAATGGAGACTTGATAGTGAGGGATTTCCACCGGGCAAAGCGCAAGGCTTACGGTTATTTGATTCAGCAATTCGACCAGGTCGAGAACTGCGTAACCCAGATGTACAGCGCCGTGAGTCGCGGGGCCCAACCCTTTGATTTTCTCGCTGCCTTTGAAGAGTTGTCTGCCGCTGATATTGGCGATTGCCTGAAAACCTGGTTGGATCCTTCCAACTATGCCCTTTCCCTGGTCAAGCCCTTGGAGCAGAGCTAAAAAAATATATGGAAGCCAAGCTTTTTCGCTACTTCGTTACTACGGTCGGTGGCTTAGAAGATGTAGTTCGCGAAGATTTGCAGACTCATTTGCAGGGATTGGCGCAGGTGCAGGTGGAACACGGGAAGAGATATGGGCGGATTTTCTTTCAATATACTCGCAGCCCCCAGCGTTTATTGGGCCTGCGTTCGGCGGAGAACTGCTTTGCTTTGCTGGCCGAGATTCACGGGATAACAGTTGGCTTACCAGGGCTGGAATTCCTAAAGGCAAAAGTGAAAAAATTGGATCTGCGCCCCGCCATTCGGCTGGGGCAGGTATGCAGACCTGCGATTCATGGGGCGGGGTTCCAATTGAATACTACCCTCCAGGGCGGGCATCGATTTAGCGGCGCCCAACTCGCCAGTTCCATACAAAAAATCCTCGTGGATCACCATGGACTCGAGCCCGGTAACGGCAGGGATGTGCTGCAGTTCCATTTGCAGGTTATGGGCAAACGGGCTTTGTTTAGCTTGCGATTGCCGCTCCTCAAAACGCCGGATTCCTCTGTGGAAAAGGGGGCTCTTGGTGGGAGTCTCGTTTATTGTCTGGCTCATATCCTCGGTATTCAAGAGCGCGATGTAGTTGTCAATGCTACTTGCGGTATAGATGGTCTGGAGCGTGTAGCAGATTTCTGTCGTCCTCGACTCATGATCGGTTTTCAGCAGAGTAAAATCCCTTTGGTTGCCTCATCCGCGGGAAGGGGGGAGCTAGCAGTTCATGAGAGCAGAATAGCCGGATTTTTAGCGCAGTTGCCATTAGCCGATGCTAGTGTGGATTGTTTATTGAGTAGTTTGCCAGCCTCCTCCTCCCCGGGATTTTTAGAGAGGCAAATAGGGGAGTTTGTCCGTATTTTACATCCGGGCGGGGTCGCCGCTCTGGTGGTGCAAAGGGCGGGTGAATTCATGCTCTTGTTAGAGCGCACCGGAGTCCCATTTGAGATTATCGCTGGCCTGCCGATATATTTTAAAGCCCGCAAATACACCGTTTTCTTGCTCGAACGGCTTGATTTAGTTGAGCCCTCCAATGAATTGCTGCAGATTGGTTGAGCCTTGGGGTGTGTGGGGAAGAAAAATTAACGGGCCTAAAGAGTTGATTTTAAGTCGTTTTTGTGGTATTTTGGGCAGGGAAATGAATTTAAAATACGGAAGTGTAGCTTAAGGTTCTTTGCCTTTAGGAAGGCGAGAAGGGCAGGTTCGATATGGCAGAGATGGATGAGGCGGATAGCGCGCTAGAGGATGTGGTTTCCGATGAAGTTGCGGCAGATGCCGGTGGAGCGGTTCCCGATGAAGTTGCGGCAGATGCCGGTGGAGCGGTTCCCGAGGAGACGGATAGCGAAGCTATAACCAGTGTGGAGCATCTCGATGGCCAGCTCGACAATGAACTGGGTGTCGACGAGGCCTTAAACGCCTGGGGTGAAAAGGGAGGGGAGCGAACGGACGAAATTGCACCTATAGAATTTGCCCAGCTGGATGAACTCCCGGTAAGACGTGAAAAAAAGAACGATCGTTTGCACAATGTCATGGTTGATGTCACGGTTGAACTTGGACGCAAGGAAATGTCTGTACGGGAATTGCTGGCACTGAAGGAACAAGATTGTATTGAATTGGAAAAACTGGCGGGGGAGCCTTTCGATCTGCTGGTCAACCAGCGCCCCTTTGCCGAAGGGGAAATCGTTGTAGTTACCGATGTTATGGCAGTGCGGATCACCCGGCTGAGGGAATTTTCTGAAGGTGCTGGTAGCGATTAAACACTGGGTGGAGACCAGGGGCGCACAGTGGCGGAATTGCGTTGTAGGGCTTTGACAATGATGGTGTTCAGCTCACTGGCTTCGATGGGGAATTCGATAAAGCCATCGGTGCGCATGCGGTCCAAGCGCATTTGGGTAATGGGATCAAGGGGTATGGCGGTGTGAACGACAATCGGAATATTAGCGGTGGCTGGATGCTGCCGCAGGTTGTCGAAAAGGACAAAACCGTCTCCGGGGATATATAAGTCTAAAAAGATGAGCTCGGGGCGTCGTTCGACCATTTTTTCCACCGCCCCATCACAGGTAAATGCAAAAGCAATCTCGTGTGAACTGCGGTGGCGGATGATCCGCTCAATATACCTCTGGCTCTGCGGATTGTCATCGATCATCAAAATATATGCCATAATAGTTTTCTTTAATATTAATTGCCAGGGTACTTTAGGGTAATTAAAGTATAGCCCTGGGAGTGGAGCAAGCAATATTTTTTGCTAGCTTTTAACTGCGAGGATGTCTTCAGTGGAAAAAAAATCAGACCTGGCTTTTGCCCGGGCCTGCGATTTAATCCCCGGGGGAGTTAACAGTCCGGCCCGGGCTTTTGGCGCCGTGGGCGGGGGGCCTCCCTTTATCAGCCATGGGGAGGGTTCCCACATTTTCGATATCGATGGCAATGAATATATTGACTATGTGTGCTCTTGGGGGCCTTTGATCTTTGGGCATGCTCACCCCGAGGTAAGGGCAGCCGTGCAGGATGCCTGCGAGCGCGGAACCAGCTTTGGAGCGCCCACTGAAATTGAAGTTGAACTGGCCGCTCAGATCGTCGAGATGGTGCCCGGAATTGAAATGGTGCGCATGGTCAATTCAGGTACGGAGGCGACAATGTCCGCTATTCGCGTAGCCAGAGGTTATACCGAGCGCTCCAAAATAATTAAATTCGAAGGTGGCTGGCATGGACATGGGGACAGTTTTTTGATCAGGGCGGGTTCCTCGGCCCTGACTCTGGGCGCGCCCGATAGTCCGGGGATCCCCCAGGGCGTAGCCAGCGATACGATTACTCTGCCCTACAACGACGCTGCGGCTGTGGAAAGGGCAATAGAAAAAAACCCTGGTGGGATAGCAGCAATTATCGTCGAACCGGTGGCAGGAAATATGGGCACGGTGTTGCCGCGTGCTGGATTTCTCGAGTATTTGAGGGAAATTAGCAGTGAAAGGGAGATTATCCTGATCTTCGATGAAGTCATCACCGGGTTTAGGCTAGGGCCGGGAGGAGCCCAGGAATACTTTGGAGTTATTCCCGATATGACCTGTTTGGGAAAGATCGTGGGGGGCGGTCTGCCAGTGGGGGCCTATGGGGGCAAAAGGGAAATTATGCAGGAGGTTTCGCCATTGGGGAAAAAAATCACCCAGGCCGGTACCCTATCCGGCAACCCCCTGGCGATGAGCGCTGGACTCGCCCAGCTTAAAATGCTGGCGGCTCCAGGTAGCTATCAGCAGTTGGGAGAAATAGCCGCAAAGCTGGGTGCGGGGATCAGGGAAAATCTGCAGCGGCTGGGACTCAAATATGTCCTTAATCAGGTAGGGGCCATGTCGTGCTTATTTTTTACCGAAGCCGAAGTGGTGGATTTTGACTCTGCTTCGAAGGCGGATACAGAGCGTTTTAGTCGTTATTTTTGGGCATCCCTGGAACGTGGCGTCTACCTTGCCCCTTCCCAGTTCGAATGTATGTTCCCTTCGCTTGCCCACTCCGATCAAGACATCGAGCAAACCTTGCGGGTTCAGTATGAATCCCTGAAGGCCATTCATTGAATCCCACTTCAGCACAAGTCTATACCAGGATTGGTTGGTGGCTCTTGCCTTGCGCCTTGTTGTGGGTGGGGAATGGATGCGGAACTGAAGAAATCGATCGTAGGGACGAATTGGGGTTGTCGCAGGCCGATAGCGGGGAGCGTATGGAACTGGTCATTGTGGATGCCTCCCAGAATGAAAAAAACGCTCCAGCGGAACCGCCAATGGATCAATCTCTCGAAGAGGGTGAGTCCTTAGACGCCAGCGCGGTGGAACAAGAGGTACCCGGGGTAGAGGCGACTCCTGTATATTTCGATCCCCAGGGCCGGTTCACTGTTCAAATCGGGGTATTTTCAAATGCCAAAACTGCGCGCGAAATGGTTAGGGAACTCAGTGCTGAGGGCTATCCTGCCTACGCCGTCCTCAAGCCCGACAACAAGGCGACGAGGGTGCGCATAGGTTATTTTAAAACCCGCGCCGATGCACATCGCTTCGGAGGGATTTTCAAGCAGGATCGAGGTATGGATTTTTGGGTTGACCACCGCCTAAGCGAGGAATTCTGAAGGGCCAAATCAGAGGGTTTTTATGGGTAAAAGGGTGTTGTGCTGTGGTACGTTCGACTATTTGCATCCCGGCCATATTTCTTTTTTGCAACAAGCTAAAATTTTGGGTGCCGAACTGTACGTGGTGGTGGGGCGCGATGAAAACGTGCACCGCATTAAGGGACATTATCCCGAGCAGAGTGAACAAGAGCGTCTCGAGAACTTGGCTAAGCTAGAACAGGTTGACGATGTGCGCCTGGGTTATCCCGGAGGCGTTGCCAACTTTTTAAAAGTTGTCGCCGATATAGAGCCGCACATCATTGCTTTGGGATATGACCAGAAGGCTCCCCCGGGCCTGCGAGAGGCTTTCCCCGAGTGCGAAATTGTAGTACTGAAACCCCATTTTCCCGAAAAATTCAAGTCTTCGCTGTATAGGCGCAATAAATCGGATGTGGAATGCTGAGGGTGAATTTTAAATTAGTTCGCCGCTTCTTAAAAGCAAAACTTTGCGGCAAGAACAAGCGGAACGAGCCACAATTATTAATGCATTATCCCCACAAAACACCCCCTTCGATAGTGCCTCCCAGAGGAGGTTATACGTTGCGTTCTCACCGTCAAGGCGATGCGGAGGGGATGGTGGATTTACTTAATTCCAATGGCCAGCTTGGGGTATGGGACCGGGCTCGAATCCGCTCTCAAATTGAGGCCAGGGTGGTAGATGGCGGCCAGTTATGCGTAGTTCACAGTGAGCAGATAGTGGCCCTTGCCAACGTTCAGGATCGCGAGATTTTTGGAGTAAATAGCTGGGAGATCGGATGGGTAGCTAGCCACCCTGAGCACCGCGGGAAAGGTTTGGGGCGCTGGGTCACGGCCGCGGCCATCGAAGTAGCGCTGGCCCTGCCCCTGCGCCCAATTGTCCTGCAGACCGACGCCTACCGGATCCCAGCCATCAAGGTCTATCTGAAACTCGGATTTCTACCTTCCAATGATCACGTCTCTTATCCGCACCGATGGCAAAAGGTTTTTTTAACCCTCGGGGAGGATTACGCAGCTTTTAACAGGCCTATAGCAGAGGGGGTCTCTTCATGAAATTGGCTATTTGTTCGGATATACACGACAATATTTGGGTGCTGGCGCGGGCGCTTCCGCTTTTGCAGGAGGCAGATGTTCTGCTTTTTTGCGGAGATTTCTGTGCCCCTTTTACTCTGGTCCAGATGGCCGAAGGGTTCGCCGGACCCATACACGTAGTCTGGGGCAATAACGATGGTGATAAATGGCTGTTGACCAGCCAGGCCAACCGCTTTAAGCAGGTGAAATTGCACGGCGAATTGGCCGATTTGGAAATTGCCGGATTGCATCTGGCGATGACGCATTACCCGGATATTGCCCGGGGCCTGGTGGGCTCGGGAGATTACGATCTGGTGTGTTATGGCCACGACCATCTTGCTTGTGACGAAGTCCTAGGCTCAAGTCGCCTGCTCAACCCGGGAGAGTTAATGGGTCGCCTGGGGCCCAGTACCTTTGTCATCCTGGATGCAGATAGCCAGGTGGCTGAGCAGGTGGAAGTAGAAAATCCTCACTCCATATAGCCAAGGTCGCGCAGCCGTTGTTCCAGTCGGCCCTCTGCCTCTCGAGTGGGGGGGGGAGGCGATAGGTCGGTATAGGCAGAGTCCTTTTTCATCTGCCCGTATAAGGTAGTATAGCTGGTGGTTGACGAATTTGCTTCCACGGACTCTTCGGTCAAAGTTCGTTCCAATCTTCCCCGACCCCGCAGTTCCTCCCAGGTAAATTTGTAGTGCTCGTCGAAAAGGGCCCACATTGGACCCTGGTAATAATCTCCAACTAATTGATCCTTTTCAATTCTACCACTGAGGTCATCTCCTCCGGGTAGGGGATGAATCTGGGCCAGGTAGTGGGGGGATTTGCCCTGTGCTCTGATATCGCGGCCCCATCCCTTGTAGTCGACTTCCAGTTTAAAAATATTGACGAGGGTGGGAAAGAGGTCTATTAAAGACAACAAGGGGCGCTCTAGGTGCAGCGTTCCCAGACCTGGAATGTGGTAGTAAAAGGGGACCCGCAATACCGAGTTTCTCAGGGTCATACCGTGATAAGGCTCTTCGCGGGTCCAGCTCTC
>CAXFTV010000477.1:0-5058 GCA_964005845.1 uncultured bacterium | reverse complement strand
TTGTTCGAGAGTACCCTGAACGTTCCCAGCAAGACTTTTGCCGATCGGACGGAACTGGTCGGGGAGTTGAACTCTCTGGTCAGCGCCAACGGCACTCTCAAGAACAAGATTATATTCAAGACCAATGACCTGGGGGAACTGGTCATGCGCAGTGCGGAGGGGGGCGCAAGTATTCAACTTTCAGTGGACAACGCCGATCCCGGCGTGAATATCGTCACCCGCTTGGGTTTTGTGGCCAATTCGCAGCAACAGGGACAGCGGGCTTCCAATACCGACTTAATCAATAGTCTGGCCAATATAGGTCAGGATCTAAGCGATGGGGACGTCCTGCGTTTTTCGGGGGTTAAACCCAGCGGCGAGCGTTTTGATAGCACCTTTACCTTCAACGAGGGTACGAGTGATACGGTAGCTGATCTTTTCAGTATTATCGAGAGTGTGTATGGCGGAGTGACGGCCGGCCTGGATACCGATACGGGCGAGTTGATCCTGACCGATAATGTTGCAGGTGGTCGAATAGTGGGTTTCGATATCAATTTTTCGCTGTTGGACAACGGCAATGGCTCGGGCTTGTTCGGCGACGAGCCGCCCTTTGAATTTAGCACTAATACGCAGGTTTTCGATGAGAAAGGGGATACTCATTCACTCACAGTTTCGTTTACTAAAAGCGTGGTTGACAATGAATGGAACTGGGTGGCAACAGTGGATGGAATGACCCCGGATGCAGGCAATAATGGCAAGGCGGTCTTTAATGAAGACGGCACCCTGCGCTCGTTTGAGGCGGCGGATAAATCCTCAATATCCTTTACACCTGCTACTGGTACCCCCCCTCTGAATATTGAGATCCTGGCCGCAGGTAGCGATCGCCTGGGTGGCCTGACGCAATTTGTCGCCCCCTCATCAGCTTCGGTGCGGGAACAGGATGGACGTACAGCCGGAACGCTGACTGGGGCCAATATAGAGAGCAGTGGCAATATCGTCGGTCTGTTCAGTAATGGCGTCTCGGAAGTCCTGGGAAGAGTGAGTCTGGCGTCTTTTAGCAATCCAGGCGGATTAAAGCGACAGGGCGATAATTTATTTTCTGTAACCGAATCCTCCGGACAAGCAGTAATTGGTAGCGCCGAGTCGACGATTCAAAGTAGCATTCGGTCCGGGGCTATCGAGTTGTCCAATGTGGATCTGGCACAGGAATTTACCAACATGATAGTCACCCAGCGGGGTTTCCAGGCCAGTGCCCGGAGTATTACCACTTCGGATGAGTTATTATCGGAGTTGGTAAATTTGAAGCGCTAGCGCTATATTTCAAAGAAGTTCGAAATAAATGAAAGTTAGAGGCGCTTAGTTTATACTACTGACGAGCATTACCCCGGTAAAGGGAGGGCTATGATCAAGCTGACGCGGCTCAATAATTCTAAATTGGTCATCAATGCGGAAATGATTGAATTCGTTGAGGCCATACCAGACACCATAGTCAGTCTGGTTTCGGGCAAAAAAGTCATGGTAACCGAATCGGTTGATCAGGTTGTCGAGCAGGTGGTCCAATTCAAAAAGAGCTGCAATCAGCCTTTGTTCAGTGGTATCAGCTGAAAGAGGAGAGCAGTTGTGGATATCGCGACCGTAGTAGGCATAATTTTAGCGCTTGTAGGTTTGGGGATAGGGATTGGAACCAATCTTACGAGTATGCTTCATTTGGAATCCGGCGCCATTGTCGTTATCGGGACAATTGCAGCGGGTCTGATTGCCAATCCCCTGCCGGATGTAATTAATTTCGTCGGCGTGTACAAAAATGCAATTCTCAACAAACCGATCCTACCCACTGAGCTTATCGAAAAAATTGTTGGTTTTGCCGAAACTGCCCGGCGCGAGGGGATTCTGGCCCTCGAACAAGCCGTGGAGGAGGGCGACGATCCATTTTTAAGTCAGGGAGTGCGCCTCGCTGTGGATGGGACCGAACCCGACCTCATCATGGATATACTCGAAACCGAGTTGCAATTTATCGAAGAGCGCCATAAAAGCGGGCAGAATATGGTCGCGGCTATGGGTGATGCAGCGCCGGCTTTTGGCATGATCGGTACCCTGATCGGGCTGGTGATTATGCTAAAGAACATGGATGACCCCGCGGCTATTGGGCCCGGTATGGCCATTGCGCTACTTACTACAATGTACGGGGCAATCATATCGAATATCCTGTTTGGACCCATTGCCAAAAAGCTAAAATCAATTTCGGACAAGGAGTTGCTGGCTAAGCGAATGATTATCGAGGGCATAATGGCCATTCAATCCGGTGATAATCCGCGCATTGTTAACCACAAACTCTCGGTATTTCTCTCGCCCAAATTTCGCTCTACCGGCGAAGAAGGAAGCGGTGGAGGCGATGGCGAGTAAATTTGGCCGATATTCCATTTTTGCTCTTGAAACCAGCGCCGATTCGAATTTGGGGCCTGGGTTCGGGAGGTAGCTATGGCCAAGCAGCAAAAGTGTGAAGATTGCGCCGAGATCCCTTCCTGGTTGACGACCTTTGGGGATCTGATGGCTTTATTGCTGACTTTTTTTGTTCTGCTGCTGTCAATGTCGACGACTAAAAAGGAAGATTTTCAGAATGCCATGGGTTCGATTCAGGGAGCTCTCGGCCTGCTTGAGGGGGAGCCGATTTTGACCTCGCCCGTCAAAATGCACGTTCCAAATATCAAGGGGGATGAGATTGAAGACCGCCCCTCGCTCAGCGAAGCCCTTAAGGCGATCATGGAAGACGTCGACGCAGAGGGGCAGCCAGAGAAAGTCGAGGTGATTCAAGGAACTAAGGGCCTTACTATCCGGATTCCCGATAATGCGCTATTTGCAAGTGGCAAGGCCGATCTCAAACCGGAAATGCTGTCCAAGCTTGGTTTGATTGGCGGGGCACTGGCGACCCTGAAAAATGAGATAACTATAGAAGGTCATACCGATAACAGGCCGATAAACAACGAAGAATTCAAGAACAACCACTGGTTGTCAAATGCCAGGGCCCTGGAGGTACTGGATCTTTTTATCAACGAGGTGGGTATCGATCCGGGGCGGCTTTCGGCCGTGGGGCACGGCGAGTTCAAACCGGTAGATCCCAATGCGGATAACGACCTACCTGAAAATCGGGCCAAGAATCGCCGGGTGGAGATCAAGGTGAATTACGAAACGGATAAGGATGGCCAGGCGCCCGACGATCTAATGCGCTTAATGGACAAGATTGGTCTGGGGACGCAGGATTAAGAAAAGCATTAAATATAGAAAGGAAATCCCTAATGGCTGAGGAAGAAGAAGGCGGAGGTGGGGAGGCTGGTGGTAGCGTACTGAAAAAATGGGGTCCCCTTGCCGCTATTGTGCTCTTGGTCCAATTGGTTATAGCAGTGGGGGTAGCTCATTTTGTTGGTGGGGGGCTCTTCAATAACAAGGAAGTGGAAGAAGGAGATTACGTTGCGACCCAAAGAGTGGTGGATGATTCTACGGAAAATGAAGACGATGAAATGTTGCCCTTTTATTATCAACCCCCTCTGTTGAATAATATAGCAGCCAATCCAGCCGGGACCAATGGGGAGCGTTTTGTGGTCTTTGATGTGGAGTTGGGGCTGAAGGGGAAAAATGGAGAAGGTGAGAGATTGCCCGACAGCACTTATGGAAAGGACAACCAGCCTTTTCTAGATAGGATGGATAAATATATGCCCCGCATAAAATCAATTATCACCGGGGTCATGCGTTCCAAAACGGTGGACCAACTCGAGGGGGAGTTTTTCAAAGAGGTCAAGGAAGAAATGAAGCGGCAACTCAACCGGGAAGTCTTCGAGAAAATTTTCAAAAAGGATGACGAAGTGGGCTTGATTAGAGTAGAGGACGTCAACGTTTCACGGCTCGTCATTCAATAGAGCTGCGCCAAAGACGAGCAAAGGAAAATTTCAATGGCTGACATACTCTCTCAGGAAGAAATAGATGCTTTATTGACCGCAACCGATGACGATGAAAGCGCCTCTGGCGGTGGGGATTTTGGCGATGTTGGGGTTGGCGGGGACATAGCTGAGAATGTCCCCTCAAAAATTATCACAAATTATGATTTCAAACATCCTCAGCGGGTAAATAAAGACCAACTACGCACTCTGGAAAACCTGCACGATAACTTTGCTCGCCTGCTTAGTTCCACTTTCTCGGGCGCAATGCGAGCTGTGGTGGATGTAGATACGGCCTTTGTGGATCAGACCACCTATGCCGAGTTTATCATGTCTTTATCCAATCCATCCTGCTCCTACCAGTTTGCTTTGGGGCCGACCAATGGAAGTGCTATCATAGATTTTGCAATGCCCGTGGTCTTTGCTTTCGTCGATCGGATTTTTGGTGGGAAAGGCTCCTCCCAGGGCGTAGAGGCACGGCAGTTGACCCCAATTGAGATCGGGGTTATAAATAGGATTGTCAAGCGCGTAGTAGAAGATATGGAAACTACCTGGGATCCGATTTTGCGGGTCGAGATCTCCGATATTGAGTTGGAAACGAATCCGGAATTCATGCAGATTACAGCGGCTAGCGAAATTGTAATCTTACTCGCCTTCGAGGTTAATTCGACTAATGCTTCTGGCTTGGTAAGTTTGTGCTACCCCTTCTTTACGCTGGAATCGATCTTGTCGCGCCTGGGACAGCAAAGCTATGTCCGTCAGAATCGATTGAACAGTGATGAACTCCACGCGAAGAATTTCCAGCGGCTTCAGAAAACCTATGTGCCGCTGCGGGCCGAACTGGCGCGCGGAACTGCAACATTCAAAGAGCTGCAAGAATTACAGGTAGGAGACTTGTTGCATCTGGATACGCCAGTGCGCGACAAAAGTGTACTCTACGTTGCTGACGAACCTAAATTTCTGGCGAAAGCGGGCCGGATGGGGCAAAAATACGGGGTTCAAATCGTTCAGCAGGTCCAAGATGAAGATGAAGAAGTATTCAAAAATAAATATGCCCCGGTACACAATATAGATTCGGTTGGAAAATGAGGGTAAACGCCAAAGGGTCGGTTTGAATAGGGCATTTGTTGATTCCTTTTCATCTGCCCTT
>CAXFTV010000476.1:0-3181 GCA_964005845.1 uncultured bacterium | reverse complement strand
TCCCGCACTGATCGCATCGCCAAGTATAACCAATTGCTGCGCATTGAGGAGGAACTGGGCGATGGGGCCATCTACCCCCAGAGAGATGCTTTCTACAATCTCGAGTAACTCTCGACCAATCGACCGGGTCCTCCTTTTTCACCCCTCTCCACTAGCCCGGTTGGCTACCGCGGGCAAAAGGTTCAAAAGATTCTCGACTTTACCACCGAACAAAAGCAAGAGAACATACCCGGCCAGCACAGATCCCAGCACTGCTAATCCAGCCGATGGGGGAATTACTTTACTCATTCCCGCGGCTATTACCAGGGCTAACTCATCCGGGATCAACCAATTTCTAGCAGATCTATCTGCCCTCTTGGCTTCATGCCCCACCCATGCACGATTAGCAATTAGCAAAACGAGGAGCCGGGCGAGAGGGCGCAAAAAGAAAAGTAGTAAGAGGACCCAGAAAAAAACTGTCCAATCTATACTGTAACGCATAAGTCCGGTGCCCAGCAGCCAACCCACTACAAACAACAGGGCGCTTTGGGCACTCACAGAAGTGCCCTCGAGAACGCCAATTATATCCAGGCGTTGAAGGGTTGCATTAATCAACCACAGCCCCGAAACCATGCCCACCCAAACTGGTTCCAGTCCCATACTTGCGGCCACCCCGCTACCCAGCAAGACCAAACCTAGCATAAAATAAAAGAGAGGATGCCCTTCCACATCCCGAGTGAGGAGATCGCCGGCCAGACCAATTAATCCGCCCAGTACGAGACTCCAAAAAAGTTTCCCCAATACGCCGTCTGAAATTACAACTTTGCCGATGGCAAGAAAGGGATAATCCGCCTCAACAGGTGTCGCATTCAACTGAAAACTTCCCACGCCCACGAGCAAAACTCCCCAAAATGCCGTTAGTGATCCCTGCCAAGTTCCCTGCCGAGCGAAATCTCGGCTCACCCGGGGAGGCTTAAACCAGTGCAGACTTTTACCTCCAAGCACGACCATTCCACAAATAACCAACAGAACGGGACCACTAATAGAGTTTCCAAGACCTTCAATGAAATTTTCGGACAGGTAAAATATCAACAACGCCAAAGCCGCTACCAGGACGCTCTGCACGGACTCGAAAATCAATGGTAAGGCCGCCCCGCGCCGCAATACCCTCAGGTCCAGACCACATCCAGCTACCAGGCCAAACCAGCCTCCGATAAAGACCAGTACAAAACGAATTAGGGCATCCGATGATCCATGTAAAGCAGATGGAATAAGCACCCCCACCAACAAACCTGCCAGACTGTAGTGGAGCTTCACCTTGGTCAATAATCGCAGTGGTGCGGGTAGCTTCTCTCCCCTCTTGATACTTTTAGCGACCTGGCAAAAAGTGACAAAAAGAATCAGCCCAGCAGCAAAGAGGCCAAATTCAAGGAGCAATTTCCCCATTCCTGCGAAACTCCCTTCAGGCCGTTAAAACGCCGCTGTCCAGATCCATATTTTCAAAGGAATCGAAACCTTCGCAAAAACCTGCCTTGAATGCGCTAAGAGCCTCAATGCCCAATTTTTCCGCCCAGCTAAGTTTTGCGGGCTGCGGCCACAAGGGGCGGGCCAGGGCGGCCATATTTTCCCACCTTTGGACCCGGCCCAGCCAATCACCCAGAATTTTTCCGACCAGCGGCTTGACGAGGCGCCCGAAGGGATATATGCCCGATTTGGGTGAAGCCGGCCTGACATTGCCTGTCCAGAGAAAGATCATGGGCAATCTCCTGACCCATTTTTTTTGCGATTCCATCCCCTGCCTCACCTGAGCTTCCCGAACATCTCCTGCAAAAAAGATCTTACCGACCTGAATCAAAATCTCGCAGTCAGCCTGGCGCCGGGGAAATTGAATATCGACATCCCAAAGAAATCCAAGTTCATCCCGACTTAGCAAATCGCAGTCGATACCATTCTCCAAACGCAGGTGCCAAAGGTCCCGGCGCCCAGAGAAAGGACCTGATAAATTTCCCAGCAAGACGTCGACCTGACTGTTTACCCAGGGATGCAGCGCAATGTCGGTGTAAAGATGTAAAGCCCACCCAGAGACAAAAGCCCACTCCAGATCGTCTTGCACCCTATCGCGTAATGCGCGCAGAAAATCCCCGGTTTGTTCGTGGTGCAAGCGCTCCGAAAAGCGCCTTGGGCCGCCGGGGAAGAAACCCAGGTCAGGTGCGACTGAACCAGCAAAGAAAGCCGCCCTCTTCGCCTTCCGGTTCGAATCGGAGGGGAAGAGCTCGGAATAGGCCCTGTGAGCCAGCCAAAAATGAAAATAGGTACCTGCCAAATCTCAGTTAAATTGCTACAAAAAAGGCTGCCGAGCTAAATTCGCCACTCGTGCAGCCTAGCTTGAAGTCGGCTTTAATCTCGCCCAACGCCAAACCTCAAAAGGGTAAATCATCCTCTTCTATTTGCTCCGGTGGCCCCGATTCTTCCGTAGAGGCTGGGCCGGGATCCCCGCTCCAGCCACCACCCCCTGAATCGCCCCGGCTGTCGAGCATCTGCAAATCGTCTACTACTACTTCAGTGGTATAGCGCTTCTGTCCATTTTGATCATCCCAGGAGCGCGTTTGAAGTTTTCCCTCCACGTATATTTTGCTGCCCTTTTTCAGATACTGACCGGCAATTTCAGCTAATTTGCGCCATAGTACGAGGCGATGCCACTCAGTGCGTTCTTGCCGTTCACCTGAAGTTTTATCAGCCCAGGATTCGGAAGTCGCCAGACTAAAATTTGTGACGGGTACGCCACTGGGCGTATATTTTAACTCTGGGTCGGAGCCCAGATTGCCAATGAGTATTACCTTGTTAACCCCCCCGCGTGACATAGCTGCACTCCTTTCCGGATAAATTAATCCCGATGGGGTCTTATTCCCTTTAGCAACTCGCAATTCATAATCTTAACAACTGCCCCCCCTGGCAGTCAAGGCAAATTCCACCACCCCCAATCCCCTTATCCGTTCCCTACCTTGGTTCATTAGGTCGTTTGACAAATGGGTAACTAAATTTATAAGTTTATATATAAATATATAGTTTTCCTCGTTTTTCTATCGCCGCAGCCAATTTCTCATGGGCAAAAAAAAATCTACAAATAATACTTTCCTTAAATCGTTAAAGGAAATTGTAGGCGTTAAACAAACGACAAAACCCAGAACCCGGCGCCCAAATC
>CAXFTV010000475.1:0-2323 GCA_964005845.1 uncultured bacterium | reverse complement strand
TCCGGCGCCCAGCCTGGATGATTCGGTGCTCCAGCTGGATGAGTTGCTGCGCGAAGCCGTGCGCTTGCGCCTGCTGGCCGACGTGCCGGTTGGGGCCTTCTTGAGCGGGGGGCTGGATTCGAGTCTGATTGTCGCGCTGATGCAGGAGCTCGGCGGCCGTCGAGTAAAGACCTTTTCGATCGGCTTCGAAGACTCCTCCTTCAGCGAGTTGCACCACGCCCGCCAGGTGGCCCGGGCCCTCGATACCGACCACGAAGAATTCACCGTGAGCTATCAGGTGCAGGAACTGCTGCCGCAGTTGCTGGATCACTTCGGCGAGCCCTTTGCCGATTCCTCCGCCATCCCGACCTACCATCTATCAAAGCTTACCCGCAAGCAGGTCACGGTGGCCCTGAGCGGCGACGGGGGTGACGAGGTCTTCGGCGGCTATCGGCGCTACCAGGCCCGCTTGCTGGCCGGCGGCTACAACCGCTGGCCCGCTTTTCTGGGCCGTGGGCTAGTAGATGGGGTGGGGCGAATCATGCGGGAACCTGCGACCTATTATGGTACGAGTCTGAGCAAAAAGTTCAAACGCTTCACCGAATTTGCCGCCATGGTTAGAGAGGCCCCGCAAACAAGCTGGGCTTTTTTTTTTACCCAGCGGGAAAAAAATGCGCTGTATGCGGAAAATTTTGCCGATAATATAGATAGAGAAGCGGGTGGGGAAAGCCTGCGGGGATATTTTCAAGAGCAGCACCACGCCGGTTCCCAAAGCATGTTGTGGGTCGATTTGATGACCTACTTGCCCGACGATATCCTGGTGAAAGTGGACCGCATGAGCATGGCCTGTTCGCTGGAGGCCCGGGCGCCTTTGCTGGACCACAAAGTGGTCGAGTTCATGGCGCGGGTGCCGGCCCATTATAAGTTTACCCTGCGGCGCAGCAAATACCTGCTGCGCCAGCTCGCTGCAAGGTACCTGCCCGGCGAGATTTTAGAGCGGCCCAAACAAGGTTTCGCCATTCCTTTAGGGCGCTGGCTGCAGGAGGATTTGCGCTCCTGGATGGAAGATCTCCTGCTCTCTTCCACCAGTCTGCAGCGGGGTTATTTCAATGCCGCGGCCATTGAACAGATGATTCACAGCCACCACAGTGGGCGGCGGGACTACAGCCAGCAGCTCTGGGCTTTGATGGTCCTTGAATTGTGGTTTCAAAAAGAGCGCAGTCGCGGAGGTGCAGTTTGAAGCGTTTGCGGCCATGGTTGTTGAGAAGTATTGGTTTGCTCCTTTTCGCCTGGTTGATCAGCACGGCTGAATGGGCCCGGATCGGTCAGCTTGTATTTGATATAAATGTAAGTAAACTATACTGGTTGCCTGTTATAAGCATCTTTCTTATAGGGCTCCGGACCTGGCGCTGGAATCTACTCCTGGGATGGCGCCAGTTGCAATTGCCCGCAGCGCGCGCCTGGTCGATTTATGCCACCGGCATTTTTCTGGGCAGCTTTACTCCCGGCCGTCTCGGCGATCTGGCCAAGGCGGCCTATCTGCGCCAGGAACGCGGTGTTTCCTGGGAGCAGGCCACGGCTCCAACCCTGGCCGACCGCCTCTTCGACGTGTTTTTTTTGCTGCTGCTTGCCGGTTGGGCGCTCTACCACCTGGATCTGTGGACTGTCGATTTGCTGCATTGGGCCGGGGCTGTGGCTATCGGTGGTTTGGTTTTTGCTTTGTTTTTTAGGTCGGGCCTCCTGTGGCGTCGGCTCTGCCGCTTCCTGCAGCATTGCCGGGCGGGCGAATTCGTCGCCGCTTTGCGCCACGAGCTAAGGGCTCTGTTGCGCTGGGCCGGGTGGCGCGCGCTGGCACTGACTGCCCTGGCATATGGCGCTTACTTTGCCCAGACCGTCCTGTTGGCCGAAGCCCTTGGTCTGGCGCTCACTTTGGCAGATGTGGTCGCCGCCATCACGCTGATAGGGCTGGCGGCTTTTCTGCCCATATCTATTGCGGGTTTGGGGACGCGTGAGGGCATCCTGGCTTTGATTCTGGTCGACAAGGGGGTGCCGCACAGTTTGGAAGCGGCGCTGATGTTTTCGGCTTTGTTTTTTTTCTTCTGTTTTGTAGTTCCAGGCACGCTGGGTTTTGTCTGCTGGCTCAAGACGCCTCTTTCCCTCGACGGGATCCGGGAAAGGAAAATTCAGGGAGAGCACAATGGATGATATTGCGAAGTTTGGCTCAGTAGAACCGGCGCCGGCCGAGGTGGAGCAATTCCCCGAAGCTGCTCCTGCATGCAACCTCTCCGTGGTGCTGGCCGCCTACAACGAGGAAGCCTGCATCGTCGAGGAACTCAAACTTATC
>CAXFTV010000474.1:0-3713 GCA_964005845.1 uncultured bacterium | reverse complement strand
GCGGTGCCGGCGCAGCTCGGCGCCGCCGCAGGTGCGGCCCCGGAGGGTCTTTCCTACAACCGCCGGGCCCACGACGAGGAAGGCCGGTTGCGCATGGTCTCGCTGACGGAATTCCCGCAGCCGCCCGAGTGCCTGCACTACGACGAGGTGGATCCGCAGGTGGGGGTACTCTACTGCACGCGCGCCGGACGGCGGCCCCTGGCATTGACCAGTTTCGGCTGCCACGCGCTGGCGCTATGGGATTATCGCGGCCAGGTATCGGGGGATTATCCGGGACGGCTGGCGGCCCATCTGGCGGCGGCGGGACTGGACGCGCTTTTTTTGCAGGGGGCGCTGGGCAATGTGCACCCGGTGCGGCTGGGGGAGGATCCCTGCGGCCGCATTGCCGAGGCGCTGGCTTCTACGGTGTTGGAACTGGTGCGGACGACGGCGACGGCGGCGGCGGACCTGCGCTTTGCCGCTCGCACTATCGAACTGGAGCCGCGCCCGGTGGGGGACGTGGAAGAGGCCCGGCGCCTGTGGGAGGTCCAGCCGCCCGAGAAGGAGGGGCTGCAGCGCTACGAGTACTGGCTGGCGCAGCACTACCAGGATCGGGGCGCCTATGATTTTACCTTGCGCGCCGTGGCCTTCGGCCAGACCGCGCTGCTGCACCTGCCCGGCGAACCCTTTGCCGAGACGGCCAGAGCCATCCGGGCAGCAGCTCCCTTCGAACGCGTGCTGTTGCTGTGCAATCCCTGTCCGGAGGCAGGCTATCTGCCGCCGCCGGAAGCCCATGACGAAGGGGGAGACGAGCCCCTGTTTGCGGCGCTTGGAAAGGGGGCGGAGACCCGTATCCGGCGGGCCGCTATCGAGTTGCTCGAAGAAGTGGGCTCTGCTGCATAGTCGGCGGTGTCCGCAAAGTGGTGGCCGGCTGGATGGGCCCCTGTCGGGAGGGCGTTTGCAGATGCCGGCGGCGTTTTAAGCCCGAGCGCAGGCCCGGTTAGGGCTCAGTAGGTCGCGCGTCCGCCGCTGACGTCAAAGCACTGCCCCGTGGTGAAGGACGACTCGTCCGAGGCCAGAAAGAGGACGGTCGCGGCTACCTCTTCGGGACGGCCCAGCCGGCCGAGGGGGATCTTCGAAGTCAGAAAGTCGACGCGGTCCTGGTCCATGCCCTGCAGGATTGGCGAGTCGATCAAAGCGGGTGCAACGCAGTTGACGCGGATGCCCGCCTCCAGGACTTCCCGGGCCAGCGCTTTGGTAAAGCAGATGACGCCCGCCTTTGAGACCGAGTAGGGTGCCATATTGGCGTTGCCTTCTTTGCCGGAGATCGATCCCAGTGAGATGATAACTCCTGTTTTCCTGGGGATCATGTAGCGCAGCGCCGCGCGCGAGCACAGGAAAGTCCCTTTGAGATTGATGTCGAGGACGCGATCCCAGTCTTCCTCTTCGAGGTCTGCGACCGGTGTGTCGTTGCCGACGATGCCGGCGTTGTTGACCAGGATATCCAGGCCGCCGAGTTCAGCGGCGATGGCGGCGAAGGCCTGGTCGACTGCCGCCGCCCGGGCCACATCGGCGCCGCTGCTGATGGCGTCGTCGCCAATCTCGCGCGCCGCTCGCCTGGCGGCAGCGGCGTCCACGTCCAGTACTGCGACGCGCGCGCCTTCGCTGGCAAAGCGCCGGGCAATGGCATAGCCGATGCCGCGCGCCGCGCCCGTGACGATAGCGGTTTTTCCCTTGAGTGGTTGTGGGTTCATGGAGTTCCTCTCTAAGTTTTAAAAGAGGGATCGCGCCGCCGCTGGATAGTTGGCCTGCTTCCCCCTTTGTCCTTGTGCTTGGCCCGTCCAATATAGGGGACTCATTCGAGGATGTCGAGAAGCGTAATAAGTATACATTTCACCCTTGGAAAATCAGGAGATCACATGGTTTTTTTCGCCGCCGCACTATTTATCGCACTCTCTCTTTCAGCCCGGGCTGGAGCCCACGACTTCCCCTGCGGTCACGATCACATAGAGGGACCAGCGGGTCAGGTCTTTCTCGAGAATATCTGTACGGGAGAAGCCGCCAATTGCAGCGCCGGCTGTTCGCAAATAAGCACTCGCAACGGCCAGACCTATTGTTCCTGCGCTCAGGGCGACTGCGAAACGGCCTTTGCCGCCACCTTTGTCCCCCGCGAAGAGGGGCCGCTGGCGGCCAATGAAAAGCGCACTTTTACCTTGAGCACGGAAACGCTCGAGGTACTCAGTGTACTGGTCGAGGAAATGGAGGTGGCTTCCTTCGGTCCGACGGTCGACGATACTTTCGGTCCGGCCGATACCGATGCGGTCGATGGTTTCGTAACCCTGGAATTCGGCTCCTTCGACGTGCCCGAGGCCGTTCCGGTGAAGGTGAGCCGTCTCTTCATCGAGCTCGTCTCGCTGGCCGGCGAGGGCAAGGAAAGCGGTATCAATAGCGTCGAACTGCGCGACGGCGAGCCGATTCTCATGCTCTACGATGTGGGCCGCAACCGCTTCCGCATGGCCGCGGAAGGAGAGATGGCAATCGGGCTGGAACTGGAAAACGATCTGGCGGGTCAGCAGCCGGCGGTGATGTACTTCGAAGGCAAATTCGACGAGGATGGCAATCTGGCCATCTTTGGGCAACTCGCCGTCAATATTGTCGATACGGCACTTTACTGGCTGTCCTGGGGCCATACCAAAATCTTGTTCGGCAGTGCAGACGATGGCCAGGAGGAGCGGTAAAAGCGGCTTTTCACATCCGCACCTTTAGAGAATCTGGCAGCGGCTGAGCATTTTTTTGCCGCGCTCTGAGAGTTTGTCGAATTCCTCCTGCAGCATCTCTATGGGCCCCCCGGCGAACCAGGGCAGGGAATAGCAGATTACCAGCTCCGGCCGGGGCTGCGTCGAGTAGTTGGGGGTGCCGCGGTGGAGGGTGCGCGGGTCTTGAATCCACAGGGTGCCTTTCTTGAGGTTGAGGCGGCGCCTGGTGCAAAAGTCTCCGGTTTCCAGCACTTCGTCGTAGCGTTCCTCCAGTTCCGGATCGGCCAGGTATTGAGTCGCCGGCAGGATTTCGAAGCTGCCGTTTTCTGCGGCGGTATCCACCAGCGGAAATTTGACGCCGAAGTGCGGACAGACCTCCAGGCCGACGTGCGGCGCCAGGCGCGAAATACCGGCATCGCGGTGCCACTTCTGGTACTGGCTGCCGGGATACGGGTTGTTGGAGTGATAGCAGGTGATGTGGTAGTCCTGGGTGCCCCAGTAGCGGTCGAGAAATTCCAGCAATAGCGGATTTTCATAGATGTCTGGATCGGCGAAGGGCTGCTCCCAGGGCACGTACATGGTGTAGCGGTTGACGACTTGTAGGCGACCTTCGACGATCAGGCGGGGGTCGCTATGACCGCGTACTGCGACGTTTTTTTCGCCCGCGCCCGCGGCTTTTACCTGTTCTAGAAGCGGCAGGAAGGCCGTGCGGATGCGATCGATTTTTTCGCCGGGTATGAGATCCTCGAAGGTGGCAAAGCCGTTGATCTTCAACTCGGCGAGTTTCAGTTCGAGGTCGCAGCTGGAAGCGGAGGTGGCCATTGGGGTCTCCTGGCAAAAGAACGGGATCGGAATTGCGCAAGCGGGATCGAGCAGTGCTGGAAATTGGCGCATGAGGGGGGCGACCCCCCTTGCGGACTTTGCGCTCCCGAGTAGGGCGCCTTCCCTTCACCTCCGGCAGCCGGCGATTGCGGCCTG
>CAXFTV010000473.1:0-6691 GCA_964005845.1 uncultured bacterium | reverse complement strand
GCTGTGGGAGCCCTCTTTTTCAAATTAGGTGCAGATTTTTGCACTTTTTGTATATTGTCCCCCCCTCCCCTTTCTATATACATTTTAATAAAAACTTTTAAGTTGTTATTTATATTTGTCTTATGGCTATATGATTCAATCTTGGCATAAATATTGCTTATATAGAGAGAAAACGGGTTCTTTCCAATGAATTGTCCAATCCTACTTTCCGAAGTCCGTTGAGGATTTAACCCTCTGTAAATTAAGCAGATTCGGTTAGTAAGCTGGCAAGGTGAAGCAAGGGAATTTGCAGGAAGCTGTTGCAGTGTGTGCAAATTTTGCACCCTTTGTTTCTTGGTTTTATCAGCACTGGGGATTCCCTTGGATTGGGATCTCTTACTAAGTAGGTGGGCGGCAGCGATAGGGGGGAAATGGAATGGTGCAAAATTTGCACTTCAATCGAGATAAGGTAAAAGGAAAAATGGGACCGACCAAACACCAAGTACTGACCGATGAGGGCAATGCCCTGCGGCTTTATTTTGATGATATCGTTGATTCTAAACCGCTGTCGCGTTCCGTGGAGGTCGAACTGGCCGAGCGGATCCGAGCTGGAGATTTGCAGGCCCGCGACAAATTGGTACAGGCGAATTTGCGCTTTGTGATCGATGTGGCCAAGAATTATCAGAACCGCGGCTTGTCTCTTTCCGATCTCATCGGTGCTGGAAATCTAGGCCTTTTGACTGCGGCCGAGCGTTTCGACGGCACCAAGGGGTTCAAGTTTATCTCTTATGCGGTTTGGTGGATTCGCCAGTCCATTATGCAGAGTATCGCCGAACAGGCCCGCACCGTGCGTCTGCCCCTCAATAAGCTGAGTTTGCTCAAGGATATTTCCAGGGTTTCGCGTCGACTGGGACAGGGGCGCGAGAGCGAACCGGACGTAGATCAAATCGCCAAGGAGTTGGATGTCGCTGCCGAGGAGGTGATGGATACCTTGCTCAGTGCTCGCGCCATCCGCTCGCTGGACGAATCCTTTGAAGAAGACGATGAGCGCAGTCTGCAGAGTATTTTGCCGGACGTCAATCAGGAGGCCCCCGATGTCCGCGTGCTCGATGAGGCGGTTAGAGGCCAGATTGACGAAATTCTCGAGAAATTGGACGAGCGGGAATGCTACATCATCAGGCTCTATTTCGGGCTAGAGGGTGAGGAACCGCAGACCCTGGAGCAGATTGGTGGCCTGATGAACCTGACCAGGGAACGGGTGCGTCAACTGAAGGAACGCGCCCTCGGCAAACTTCGCGATCCCGAACGTTACGAAACCTTGTTGTCTCTGGTTGATGAGAACGAAGTGTATTGAATTTATTTAAAGGACTGAAGCTTATGTACGATCTGACTACTGGCGAAAAACGTTGCCGGACGAGTGAGGTACTGGCTGAAGAAGGCGATTTGATCTTGCCCAATGAGGCCACCGTAGAAATCTCGTCTGAAGTTAGTGGGGCGGCACGACGGCAGATCGAGGCACTGTTAGATGGCCTGAGTTCGCTGGAACGGACCGCAGTCCGCCAGTATTTCGGTTTGGATGGCGAGGTGGTCTTCCCTCGCGGGGGCCATTACACGGGAGCGGAGCAGGAAATGCTGCCCCCGCTTGTGGAGCGGGCCATGCGCCGGCTCCGGGCAATCTAATGCTGGCAAAGGGGATGAGGCGGAGGCGATAAGTCCGTTATTTTTTTAGCTTCGAAGATGAGCCGGAATTGGGTGGAATTCCGGCTCGTTTAATTATCGGGTGAAATTTTTAAGAGGGGGCCGTTTTCGCCGCGTCGGACCAGAATTTTGCGGCTGTCTGCGGCATAGGAGCCGAAGACGCCGGTGCCACCCTGGATGTGAAAGAGCGGTCCTTGATCAGCGTCGTTGCCCGAGCGACCGTTGAAGGAAGTAGTGAAGTAGTCAAAGTAATTCCGATCCGCAGCCTGCAGGGTAATCTTGTACTCGCCCTCAAAGCGCATTCCAAGCCACCATAGGTCGCTCCGCAAAGAGTCGGCTGGAATCCAGTAATTCAGAAATCTATCCCGAAAGAGTTTCTCTCGCCGCTGGCGCCATTTCTTGCCTTCGGTCCAGTTTTCGGCTTCCATTTCGGACCAGCCTTCCTCCTGGCGATCCCGCAGGTAGCGCAGGGTGTCGCCATTGGCATCTATGCGAGAAATGCCGGCGGCGAGAAACGCGCGCATTTGCCGAATTTGTCGATCCAGGCTTTCCAGGGAATCCCGCTCCACCCAATTCTCAGATCTGCGGCGCTCTACTAGCAAGGTATCCAGCGCCGCCGTCAGGGGCGCTATGGACGGAGGTAAACTTTTCACGCCTAAGGCTTCGATGATGACGATATAGCCGGCAACATTTGCACTTGGCGCCCAGCTGAATTCCCCTGGATGCACCAGATCGCCGAGAAGATCGCCATAGCTCTGATAGTAGGTTATGGTATCGGCCCTGATTTCGGTGATCTCGGATTTAAATGGAACGGTGGTGGAGGCGCGCAGCTGTTTTTGGTCCAGAGTCGCCGTCAGGTAGTAGGTTTTGCCCGATTCGATCGGCAGTATATCAGCGGATATTTTGTATGTCCCAGGCGTCTGGGGGGCCTCGGAGAGGACAAACTTCTGGTCATCTACAGACAATTCTACCGTGGCATGGCGCACAGTGTCTTCGCGGCCTGCGTAATAGAGATCCGGTTTCAGCGTCTGACGCAGGACAATTTCCGCCTCTTGGCCTGGCGCCAGGAAGGCCATCACGACCAGGCTCTGCTCGGGATCTTCCAAGCTGCCCGGGTTGCTGCAAGCGCTGGCGGCAATCAGGAAAAACAGCGCTGATTGAGCGGCTTTCCTCAAGCTTCCCAGCCCAATGGCTTTTTTGATATTTTGCATGTGCTAAAAGCTAAAGTCCAGGCCAAGGCTGGGCAAGACAGGTAGCATGCTAAGCCCTTTGCGTCTCCCTGGTTTCTGCTGATCGGATGCGCCGCTGGTCCAGTAGTAGTTGAAGAGATTCTCGCGGTTGGTTGCGTTGATGAGCTGCAAGTAAAATTTGAGCTCCCAGGTTCTAAAAGTACGCTGCCACTGGAGGGCCATGTCCAGGCGTTGGTAGGAGGGGAGACGCACTCCATTGAGTGGACCTTTTTCCTCAAAGTAGAGCCGGTCTCCGGAGGGTATGACTATCTCTCCCCGGCCCAGAACCTGGGTATAGGGCTGGCCCGAGGTATAGACCGCCCGGCAATTTAGAGTCCAGTTTCTGGCAAAGCTCCAAGAGTGGATGAGATTTAGGCCCAGACGGCGGTCGAATTTTGATTTAAAAGGTCTTTCCCGGCCGCTTTCGTCCATATTTAGACCGGCGATAGTGCGCTCGCTGAGCCCGGTGGAAAAGGAGAGCCAGCCAGTGTGTTTACCAGCGCGCTTCTTCAGCAGCAGGTCGAAGCCATAGGCCTGGCCAGCACCCCGGCGCAGGATATCGGCTATGCGGGTGGACTCTTGTTCGTCGTAATTGATTTCGTAGATTTCCCAATAGTCCTTGTAGTAGATTTCTACGTCAAAGTCGAGGTCGGCGAATTTCGTTTCGAGGCCGGCGATGTAGTGCATGGCCTTGCTGGGGACGGCGCTAGCGTCGGCCAGGGCCCAGACATTGGACAGGAGAGAAATACCTTGAAATTCGCGACTGAGGCGAAAGAGATACTGGTGGTAGCGGCCCACGGCGGTTTTCAAATAGGTGTTGGGCGTCAGGCGATAACGGGCGGCCAAACGCGGAGAAACACCGGTGTACTTGCCGTTGCTGAAATAGTTGATGCGCAGTCCGGGCTGCAAGGTCAGGCGTTGTGATGCAGACCAGTTGTCCTGTGCGTACACGGAATGGTGCCAACCATCCACATCGATGTTGAACCAGGAACGTTCGGATTCGCCGAAGTCGTACTCCATGGACATGCGTTTGACAAGGAAACCGGCCTCGATGGTGTGCGCCTCATTGGGGTAGTAGGTGAAATCTCCTTTGAACGATAAATCGGTCAGTCGGTTGAGTTCGAGAAGTCTAACATCCTCGGTATCAAAGGAGGTTTTAGCTTTGAAGCGACTACCGGTAATGAGAAAGTTGCCAAATAGATTGCTGGCGAAGATATGAGTCCACTTGCTGCTGAGAGTGCGATTGCCCCACTCCAGGTCGCCCTCGAATTCGAAGACGCGGATGAGCATATTGTCCTGCCCAGAGTACGCCGCCAGAGTCAACTGATCATCGTGGGAGAAAACCTGGTGCGTCTTGCCCTGGATATCGTAGAAGTTGTAGTTGAGGCGTTCGATTTCCTCCGACCGTTTTTCGGCGATCGACAAAAGCGGGTCCAGGTGAGTCCGGCGGCCCGAGAGCAAATAGGATCCCTTGCCGACCGGTCCCTGGGTAGTCAGCCGCGAACTGAGCAGGCTTATCCCGCCCTGGGTTTCAAAGTTTTCTTTATTGCCTTCATCGGTGAGAACATTTAGAACCGATGAGAGGCGACCGCCGTATTTGGCCGGGTAACCGCCCCGCAACAATTCGACGTTTTTGGCTGCATCTGCAGGAAAAGTGCTGAAGAGTCCAAAGAGGTGGGAGGCATTGTAGACGTCAGTGCCGTCCAGGAGAATAAGGTTTTGGTCCGGGGTGCCGCCGCGAACGTAGAGTCCAACGGAAAAGTCGGAGAGGGTGGCCACGCCGGGGAGCGTTTGGATAGTGCGTATGGGATCGGCTTCGATCGCGGCCGGGGCGCTTTTGAGTTCTCCAACCTGGAGGAGGGTGCGCCCCGGGCTGATATCAAAGTTTTCTCCTTCTTCTCTTTCCCCTTCTACAATCGTGGCTTCCAGCTCGATGATTTCTTCCCGGAGGAGGATGTCCAGGATGATGTCTGTGGTGTCGAGTTTTACAGCGTACTGGAATGTGGCATAGCCGACCGAAGAAGCTAGCAGGGTATAGGAACCGGGGGGCACGGCGCTAATGGCGTAGTAGCCGCTTTCGTTACTGGTGCCTCCCCGCTTTTGACCTTTGAGGTAGATATTAACAAAGGGTATGCTTTCGCCGTTGCTTTTGTCGCGCACAAAGCCACTGATGTCTGCGGCATTGCTCGGGAGTGCGCCCGCGCCCAGCAAGACCAGGACGGTAAAAAAAAAGAAATTCATCTCTATATCGCATTCAGGTCCTGCCGGTGGAACCGAAACCTCCAGTGCCGCGGGCAGATGTTCCCAGTTCGTCGGCTTCGACCAGAACGGCGCGGGTTAGGGGCGCAAAAACCAGCTGGGCAATGCGGTCACCCGGTTCGACCCGCTGATCTTCCTTGGAGAGATTGATCAAGATGACGCCGACATCGCCGCGGTAGTCTGCATCGATGGTACCGGGTGCGTTAACCAAAGTAAGGCCCTGCTTCAAAGCCAGACCGCTGCGAGGGCGTACCTGGCCTTCGTAGCCGGGCGGGATCTCCAGGTGCAAGCCAGTTGGAATGAGGGTGCGTTCACCTGGTTCCAGAACGATGGCCTGGTCGAGATGGGCGCGCAGATCCATGCCGGCGCTGTCCACAGTTTCGTAGGCCGGCAGAGGGTTGGTAGTCCGGCGGAGGATCCGGACCTCTATTTCCCGAGACAAGATATTCTCCCTTTTTTAGTTAGCCGCTAGGAAATAGTGTTTTTGAACTCGGTGTCCCAGCGTTGTTTCAGGGCGCGCAGGTAACCGATCCCGATAGTATAGCTGGTCGAAGCGAAGAAACTGAGAACTGTGGCGATGAATACGATCAAAAAGCGCCGCGGCCGGGAGTGTATTTCGGCCGGGATGGCATGGTCCAGTACCTGAACGGTGGAAATGGTGTTGCTGGACTCGATGAGTGCCTCGGCTTCCTGCTGCAAGAGCATTTGCATCAGGGCCTTCTGCACCAGCACCTCTTTTTCAATATTGGCGTAATCCAGAGCCACTTCGGGGATCTCGCGCAGCGGCAGGAACAGATTCTCGTCCAGGCGCAACTGCCGGATTCCCTTGACATCCTCCCGGAGGTTTTCCCCATCTCGCAGGATGACCAGGGCCTGGTTGCGCTGGGTGATGCGTTCTTCCAGGTCGCGGACTTTGGGATGGGTCTGGGTGAAGCCCTGGTTCAACATGATATTTCGGGTCATGGTCAACTCCATAACTTCCATCTGAATGGCTGCCGCCGCGTTGATCACTGCCCCGGCCTGGTTTTCGATGGAGATGGCGTTGTGTTCGGATTGGAATGCCTGCAACCGCTCCATGACATCTCCCAGCTTGTCGCTTTCTCGCTTGAGCAATTCGCGGATGAATTTGAGGCGGTCTCTCGCGCCAGTCTGGGTAAGCTGTTTGTTGGTGCTGTCCAGCACTACCAGATAGTAATTGGCAAGATCCGCAGCCCGCTGTGGATCCTGGTCGAGGACGGTGACCATGATAGTACCTTCTTCGCTTTTTTCCACCACCGTCTGCAGGCCCAGAGTTTCGACTGCGTCCATGGTTTTTTCGGACTCATAGATTTCCATCAAACCAAACTTTTGAATAATGTTCCGCAGAGTCGTCGGGCTTTTCAGGGTGGCGATGAAGATATCGGCCGGGGTGCCTTTTTCGCCCAGGCGCAGGGCGGGAATGGGCAGGTCGGAAAGCAGATCGGCAAACCCGAATCCCTTTTTCTGCTCTTTGGGTGGCAGAATCTGGACCCTGGATTCGTACTCCT
>CAXFTV010000472.1:0-9260 GCA_964005845.1 uncultured bacterium | reverse complement strand
TTCTCGGGGAGCGCCAAGGCGCAGAGCCCGAGGAGCATGATGAAGAGGGTCAGCATCTCCCCCCGCCTCAGCGCCATGCGCGGCCATAGGGCCTTGAGCCCAATATTGCAGAAGAGCCAAAGTACAAAGGGCACGAAGGCGGCCATGGGAAATTGCGAGTGCACATAACTGCCCACCCGCAGTCGCTGCCCCACTTCGACAATGTAGTAGAAGGTGAAGGCAATGGTCAGAACACCCAGCAAAATGGCACGCAGGGTGATGCGCGGTCCACCATCGGCAAGGTTTGAATCCTGGAACCGCTCTATCTCCTCTGGATTGGAAGAGAGTATATTTCCCGTTGGGTCTGTATGCGTCTTTTGATGACCTGGGTTCAAAGATTAATCCTAGATCGCAACTGAAAACAATCTGGCGCGCGCCAGGTGGAAACGCAGTGAAAGATCTCGGCCCTTCAGGGCGGCCAGGTCGCTCCTACCCTTCCAGGTTACTACCCTCGATACGTGGTCGCCGTCCAGCACTTCGCAGTCTTCCAGGCCGAAACCCTCCAGCTCTTCGAGGGGCGAGGCCGGGGTGGTGGGACGGTGCGCCAATCCCACCTTGATCCAGCCCCCCTGCTCGGTCTTAAAGTTGAGGCGTAGCACCACCCCCTGACAAAGGCGCTCTACCATGCTGAACTGCCCTTCGACGGGCGCCTCCAGAGCCACCAACCGGTCCGGTTTCCACAGGGCCCAGCGGTACTCGCTAAGCGGCCTTTCCGCGGAGGACAGGAAAGCACCGCCGCCGTCGTGGCGCTGGTAGTAGCACAGCAGGGGCAGACCCCACTCATCGCCCAGGGGCACCAGGTTGGGGCTGGCGTAGATAGCGCCGTATTCGGCGTCGTCCGCATCGAGAGTGATGATGGGTTCGGGCCGGGTCCGGTGCCACAACCACCCATCCCGGCTACTGGCCAGCTGGATATCCAGGGTGGAGGAGAGCCGGTGGTAGATTGTCGGGAACATGAGATGCCGCCGACTGCCCGGACAGCGGCAATAGCAGGAAGTATAGATATCCTCATCCGGAGCGTCGTGGGCGCCGACCGTGAGAACGAGACGCGTGGGATGCCAGTTGCCGAACTGGGTGCCGCCGGTGCGACGCACCGAGCGCCGCCGTTCTAGATTGCCGCGCAGGAAGGCCATGTACTCTCCTGTATCTTCGTCGTAAGCGGCGATATTCTGAGTGTCGAGCTGGGTGTGGCCGGCGTCGTAAAGGGGCTTTTCCAGAACCTTCCAGCGCAGGCCGTCTGCCGACACTGCCCCGCGCAGCTGGTGTCTTATGCTGGCCTCGGCGTCGATCTCCTCGGGAGCGTAGCCATTCAACTGCATCGCCTTGCGCACCTCGCGGATCTCCATCTTGGTCTGGCGGTCGTTGGGCACGGACTGGCCACGGCGGTATAGCTGTCCGCGTGCCTCAATGGCTTTGTAGCGCTCTTGCGGGGCGGCGGTGGGATCGCGGAAGAGGGAGTGGATATTGAAATATTCGGCATCGCAGATGATGTTGTTGGCAGTGGAACCCTGGTGCTGGTAGAGCCCCAGTTCGGGGAAGTCCCAGTCGAAGCCATCGCTACTTTCCGCGTACTGAATGAGGTGTCCGGAATGCTCATTGGAGGTGGTCTCTTCGTACCACATGCGCAGACGCCCCTCTTCGCTGAGCATCATCATATGACTCAGGCGATTTTTATCCCAAGGGGGCTGGGGCCGCATGAAGACCTCGGACTTGCGCGCCGGCTGCACCCGGAGACGGATACCGCGCGGCGGATCCTGGAGCCAGGCGTGGCCCTTCTCGTCGCGGCCAGCCTGCCCCGGCCAGATGCCGAACCAGTCCAGCAAGGGCTGGGGTACCAGGGGTGTTTCGTTCATCAAAAACTTCCTGCTGAAAGTTGCTAAAACTCAAGTTCGAAAGGTAGTAGTCCAGAATATATTTTGTCAAGGATCTGCCCTGCTCATCGGCGCCAAAAACACCCGAAGAATGTAGTGGAGAAGCGAACAAACCCCAGGCCTTTTTTCGCCCGCTGGCAGCGGCCGTGACACCCTGAGCTGGATGCTGAATATGCCCCCTGATATGTTGCAGCTCGCGCTCCAGCCGGACAAATAATCAAACGGTCTGCCCGGCTGTGAAAAAGATCCCAGGTCCGGAGGTTGACAATTTCTGCTCTCTGCGGTTAACTATCAGCTATGTCAAATCCAGTTCACGACGCCATTCCAGCAATTGGTGCAGACGCGCCGCGGCTGGGTCTTCTCTTTGGAGTTCTGCTCCTCCTTGGTTTTGCAATCCACGCCCACGGACAGGCCCGCGATGCCGCGGGAGCCGCTGAAATCGCCGCCAACAGCGGTCGGACCCTGCTCGAAAAGGGCGATCTCAAAGGCGCCATTGCACAGTATCATCGCGCCCTCCAGATCGATCCCCGGAATATCTCTGCCCACCTGGGGCTGGGTACCGCCCGCTACCGTCAGGGAGACCTGGAAGGCGCCCTGGAAATCTTCGGCGCGGCCCTGCGCCTCGACCCTGAGCAGGCCCCAGTCTACGACCATATCGGTACCGTGCTCTATGCAAAAGGCGATGTCCAGGGCGCCATCCGGGCCTTTCGCCGCGCCCTCCAGATCGACCCCAAATTTGTCCAGGCCTACAGTGACCTGGGAGCGGCACTCTACGCCCGGGGCGATATCGCAGGGGCAATCATTGCCCTCGAAAAAGCCACCCGCCTCGCTCCCAAGCATGTGCAGGCCCATTTCAACCTGGGCCTGGGCCGCAAAAAAAAAGGCGACTTTCAGGGATCTATGCAGGCCTTTCGCACCGCCATCCAGCTGGATTCAACCTTTGTCGCCGCGCGTTCCAGCCTGGCCCTCCTGCTGAACCAGCAGGGGGATGCGGAGGCCGCAATTGCCCAGTACCGCCAGATCATCCGCCTGGCCCCGGGCCATGCCGATGCCCACAACAACCTGGGCTATATCCTCTATACCCGCAGTGATGTCATTGGTGCCATGGACGCCTATCAAAGCGCCCTCAAAGCCGATCCCCAACACGCCCGGGCACACTTCAATCTGGGCTTAGCCCTCAAAAAGCAGGGCGATATCGAAGGAGCGGTGCAATTCCTCCGCCAATCGGTGCGTCTGCGCCCCGGATTTATCCGCGCCTACAACCATCTGGGCGCCGCACTCTACGCCAGGGGCGATATCTCCGGCGCCATGCAGGTCTACCAGCAGGCCCTCCAATTCATACCCGACTATGCCGGTCCGCACTTCGGCCTGGCTACCATCCTCAAGGAACGGGGCGACGAGGCCGGGGCCCTGCGTCACTACCGCGCCATCGTCCACTCCGGCGACGACGAGCACCTCAGGGGAATCGCAACCCAGATCATCCAGGCAATGGGGGAGGAACTCTGATGTAATCTGAGGGGATCTTGGCAGTTTTCCCACAGACGATCCGTTGGACCCAATGAATCCGCCCGGGTGCACCCTTACCCGGACCTGAATTCCCGCTGCCAACCTATCGCGGTCCGGGTCTTATCGCCCCCCCCTCCTCCACCACCACAAAACGGTTCCCTTGAACATCGGCAAACTGATCCACCCGTCCCCCAGGCCAGCCAATCTCCAGGGTATCCACCACCGCACTCTCCCCCAGACCGAAGGCAACCCACAGACTATTGTGCGACAAATAACTCGAGCCAGCGCGCACCTTTCTGGTTTGCTCTTGCGTCCCGGTTCGGATCCTGATTCGCGCCCCGATCCCATCCCGGTTGCTCTCGCTCCCCCGGGTGCGCACCATCAACCAGTTGTGAATACTCCGCGTATCGTTGCGCAGCAGCGCCGGCAGGTCGTTCTTGTCCACCACGAAAAGATCCTCGTCGCCGTCGTTGTCGTAGTCCCCCGCGGCGCTACCCCGACTCGATCGGACCAGCTGCAAACCGGGCCCCGCCTGCGCCGTGATATCTTTGAAGACCCCGCCGTCGTTGCGGAAGAGCTGATTTTTTTGCCCATAGCTGGACTGCGGAAAGTAGTCCTCCAGGGCTGCAGTGACGTGCCCGTTGGCAATAAAGAGATCCTCGTCGCCATCGCGGTCGTAATCGAATAACACCGTCCCCCACTGCAGCGGCATCAGAGTGGAGCTGCCCACTCCCGAGACAAAAGATATATTGCTAAAAGAAGGGCTGTCGTTGCGGTGCAGGGTGGCGGTTTGCCCTTCGTAATTGCTCACCACCAGGTCCTCGTCGCCGTCGTTATCCCAGTCCCCGGCGGCCACCCCCATGCTGCCCTCCAACCGCCCTTCGGCATCGTAGGCCACCCCCAGACGCAATCCCTCTTCGACAAAGGTCGCATTTCCCCGGTTGGTGTAGAGCAGATTCGGGGTGGCGTCGTTGGCCACATACAGGTCCAGATCCCCGTCGTTGTTCCAATCCCAGAACAGGGCGCCCAGGGCTTTGCCCGGCCTCGCATTGAGCCCAACCACCCCACTCACATCTACAAAAGACCCATCTCCCTCGTTGCGGTAAAGCACATCCGGCTGGGCCTCAAAGATCTCGGGGGAGGCCACGCTGGCTACGCCGCGCTGACCGCCAAAATCATTGCCACGGCGCTCCCCGGGCAGAAGGGTGGTCTGTGGATCGAAGGCCACGTAGTTGCCCACAAACAGATCCAGATCCCCGTCGTTGTCGTAGTCGCCAAAAGCACAGGCCGTGCCGTAGCGGCGGTCATCCACCCCGGCTTCAGCGCTCAGATTCACAAATTTCCCGCCTCCCTCGTTGCGGTAGAGCACATTGGGCCCGTAGTAGGTAAGATAGAGGTCTCGGTCGCCATCGTTGTCGTAATCCCCCACGACGCAGCCGGCGCCCCAGCCGGTGTGTCCGGTGCCAGAACTTGCGGTCGCATCCGTGAAAGTCGCGTCCCCCCGGTTGTGAAACAGGGCATTGCGGGGCTCTTTACCACTGGCCGGCGGGGCCACATCGCGGGGCAAATTGCGCAGGCGCGGGCCCTCAAACCCCAGCGCGCCGTTGACCACATAAAGATCCAGGTAACCATCGTCGTCGTAGTCGAAAAAAGCCGCCCCCGAACCCGTCGTCTCCAGGATGGTGTTGGCGTTGTTATTGCCGTACCAGTTGCGCCAGCCCAAACCGGCCTCCCGCGTCGCATCGGTAAAATGGGGCTGAACCTGAGCATTGCACAAAACGGGTAAAATGAGCAAGAGAAAAAGCAACTGCCAGAAAAAAGGCCGCTCAAGCACCTCAAACTGAAGAACGGCCTCCGGCAATATCTCTTTTCGGATCGCCAATCGACCTACATACCCATATGGACTTTTGTAGCTTCGCATACCTTTTTAGCCATAAAAATGCAGGGGCAGCTCATAGCCACCCCTGCATTTCATTCAACTTCGATTTAACCGCAGCTTACTTCAGCAAGGTCATCGCACGCTTGTCGGAGAAATCTCCGGCCTGCATGTGATAGAAGTAGACCCCGCTCGAAACCGGGTTGCCGTTCAGGTCGCGCGCATCCCAGGTGGTCTTGTAGGTGCCCGCAGTCAGGGTTTCGTCCACCAGCGAAGCCACCAGCTGACCCATTGAATTGAAGACCTCCACCTTCACGTGCTCTTCGACGGTCGGCACAGTGAACTCGATGGTGGTTTCCGGGTTGAATGGATTCGGGTAGGCATCGCCCAGCTCGTAGCTGCTCGGAAGCGCCGCAGCGGCGATTTCTTCGACCGCAGTCGCGCCATCACCCAGATTTCCCGAAGCCAAGGCCAGGGGGGTGTAGAGCAGAGTATTTGGACCGTATGGAAGCTCAGCTTCATCATCGGTATACCCATAGCCCATGGTTTCCAAGCGCATGGCATTGCGGGTGTAGAGCCCGTCGTAGGGACTGCCCTCTTGGAGCAGGTTGTAACGCGTGCCGCCAGGCCGCATTTTACCCCAGCTGGCCGGGAACTCGATCTCGAAGGCGCAAGAACCATCGCGGCCCAGCACCGACATATTGGCAGCACGGCTGCTGGCGTTGACGATGACGATATTTGAAGTCTGGTCCCCGCTGACTCCCAGGTTGTGGATGTCGGAACCACCCAGAGCACCAATGGCAGCAGCTTCTTCATTGGAAATTTTGTCGCCGCACAGATCGCCGTTGCGGTTGACCCACATCACATCGCCGTCGCGGTTCAGGCGCAGAATGTTCACGTGGCCCCAGGAGGAAAGGAAGATGCCGTCGTCCGTTACCGAAATCTGACCCGGCCCTTCGCCGGTGAAGTACTCGTTGCCCAGCGAATCTTCACGGGCCTTGAGGAAGAAATCAGTTACATCAAAGGCCTTGGTGATCTCGCCAGTGGTCTTGTCGCGTACTTCAGCTGCGGAGAAGAGCACTTCCTGCTTGGCCCACAGCGCGTTGAAGATCTCGCTGCCATAGGGCTGGTGCTCGACGATGCGGTCGCCGTTGGCATTGATCGAAAAGCCATTGTCGCCGAAATCGGTGACCCGGTCCCAGGACTGAGCTGCGCGATTGATCTTGATTTTGTAGACTCCGCCGTTTTCTTCGCGGCGATGGGTGGCATAGAAGATCTCCTTGTCGACATCGTCCTGGCGCAGGCCACCGAATGTGCGGGCCCCGTCGAAGCCATAGATATTATTGTAGCTCCAGCGTTCCCAGGCCAAGGGGTTGGCCAGGTAGTCGGTGCCCAGAGTGCCGCGGACCATAGAACCGGCGGTAAGGCCTCTAGCCGCACTCTCGCGCTCGTATTCCTGCACCCAAATTTCGGGGGGATTCTGCGAGGTATCGATATTGGGAAAGGTGAAGCCCGTAGGTCCGGCACCCGGACCGGCCAGAACCGGTAGGTCCAGATTATTGACCGCGACCACGTCGAACTGGTAGGAGCCAGCGCCAGCCGGATTGCCCTCCCAGTCATTGCCATCCCAGGTAATGGTGCCGGAGCCGGACTCGACCGCCTGGCCACCCGCGGTGGCGATGTAGAGATCCTGTGCCTCCATACGCAACCAGGCACCGGCCGGACCGCGCGGGCCAATCTCATCGCTGCCGACGCGGTAAATCACTGCCCAGACCGTGGCACGCTGGTTGACAGTATAGGGAATTTCCACACTGCCGCTGCCGTCATAGCCCACGTCCGAAGTAGAAAGAGCCATTGGATTGAACTCACCAGAGACATCCGGCATGACAAAAGCGTCTCCGTAGTCCGGTCCAGAGGGATAGGTGGGATCCTGAGCCGAAGCTGCACCGACGAGGAGTCCAGTTATAGCCCCGGCAATTGCCAGAAAACGCAAACTACGCATAGGTTAATCCTCCTTTGCGTTGGTTAAAAATGAAATACCAGATTCGAATTTCCGGGTGAAACTCGAATGGCAGGGTATTTCGGGATTTGGCACTAGAAAAAACGAGAGAAAAAGTTTTTTCCTAACAAAAAAAAGCATAGCGATGCTTATAGAGAAGCCTAAAGTATATTAAGGGAATTGCACCACATGTCAAGAATCTTTTCAATTTTTTTCCCTCTGTAAAACCGGTTTTTTAAATCACGCTAGGGGCTTTTAAACTCCACGCTAAAAAGTTCGGCGCACTGGAGGCGAAAACCCAGTGAAATTGGCCCCTCTCCCTCGTGTCCCAGATCGGTCTCGCCCTTCCAACTCACCTCCCGGTCCAGATGGTCGCCCACCAGCCAGTCGCAGTCCTCGAAGGTGCGGCCTTGCAGGGGGTTGTACTTCTGGTCCATAACCTGTACCTGAACATAACCGCCCGGGGGCGTCCTGAAATTGAGATGAACGCGGCGCTGCGGGATCTTGAGGGTAAAGGTCCTGAAACTGCCCTCCTCCGGCGCTTCCAGGGCCACCAGCCGGCCCCGGGGCCAGGTCGCCCAGGCAATGTGCCCGTGCGGCGGCTGGCGCAAATGTTTGTGCGGTTCGGGCGAACCGACCATAGTCATGCCCGTGCGCCCACCGGGCAGATCCACCAACCCCACCCCGGGGGCGGCCGCCCCCCCGACCCAGGTGCCCGTTTCACCGGGCTCGCACACTGGTCCGCCCGGCACGAAGTTCCACACCACATTGTCCGGACTGGCAGCCAGCGCAAAACTGAAGGAATCGTCCAGCAGGCGCCAGCGCAGCGGGAACATGACGTGGTAGTCGGTTGTGCCCGGCATTTTGCTCTTGGCGTTGGCATACCACAGATCGTAGGGCTCGCCCGCGGCATCGGGCCAGAACACCTCCTCGGAAAGCGGCATGCGGCGGAAATCTTCGGAGGCGGTACGGCCGATGGTGCGGCGGTTGAAATAGTGGCTGCGGCAGTAGGCCACATACTGACCCAGCACCGGATCGTATTCACAGACATTGTGGGTATCGCTGATCTGGGCCACGCACGGGTCGGGCAGCGGGGTCCAGCTGAATCCATCCGCTGAGACGGCTCCGAAAAGACCGTCCCAGCGCTCCTGTTCCAGGTTTAAAGCCCCCACCTCATCGGGCCGATCCCGCTGGTAGCGCTCCTTCATGGCCGGGCTCAGGTTGCCCACGTAGATCATCTTGTAGCGTTCCGCCGCAGGAGCTGAAGGATCCTTGAATACCGTGGCCCCGTGCAATCCCGTTTCCGCGACCTGGGGCAGACCGAAGACGATATTGTTGTCTTTAGAACCTTTGCGCTCGACGAGTCCCTGCGCTGGGAAACGCCAGTTTTCGCCATCGTCGGACTCTGCATAGCGGATATAGTCGGCTGCCCCTATGGGGTAATCCTCGCGGCCTATGTGCTCGCCTGCAAAGGATTCGTACCAGAGCCGATAGCACCCCTCGTCGTGCAAGAGGGCGCCGGACCAGATAAACCCTTCATCGGCGGCGGGCAGGAGGAAGGGCTCGCTTTTTTGCGCCGGCCGGGTGCGCAGCCGGATGCCCCTGGGCATATAGCCGGGATCGTAGCGCAGGGGCGGCACCTCTTCCTGCGTCCAGATCCGTAACCACTCCCCCTCCTTGTTGCGCCAGCCGGTCGAATGGGATCCGTGGTGCACATAGCGCCAGTCGTGGAAATAGATGATATTCGAGGGCAGTTCGTAAGGGGGACGTTTATTGCGTATGGGTGAAATCATGAGGACTCCTTTGGGCCATGCTCCCCCGCCGGGGGGTTTTGTGGGCCGCCCAGTTTGAATTTATTTAGCTGCAACCGGGTGTAGCGCGCTTCGCCTTCGACAATATAAATAATCTGGTCCATGGACACATCTGCAAAGACCTGGGTCCGCCCCGTGGTCGGCCAGAAAATTTCGAG
>CAXFTV010000471.1:0-8404 GCA_964005845.1 uncultured bacterium | reverse complement strand
GCCGATGTCGCCAGATTCCTGCTAGCGCTCGAAGCGCTGACGGGCGAAGAGGAATGGGAGCATCCGCAATGGCGGCGCGGCGTCACCTACGCCCTGAGCCTGTATTCGGGACGCATCGATTCCCGCTACTGCGACTACAGCGTCGCCTGGGACCATCATCTGCACAGTCTGCTCTTTCTCTGCGCCCGCCGCCTGCAGATGCCCGAGGCCCAATGGTTGCCATTGCACGAGGCCGAAGAGACGGTGCTGCCGCACGCGCGCATGCGCTGCTGGGAATTCTCGCCGAACTGGGACATCCTCAATTACCTGTGGTACGACGAAACCGTCACTGCAGCAACGCCGAAGATCTCGCTTTCCCAATATTTCGAGGGCATCGGCCTAGTCGCAATGCGATCGGGCTGGAGTCGGGACGATGTGTGGCTGCTATTCAAGTGCGGTGCCAGCGACAGCCAGAATTCCCACGCCGAGCCCGAAAATCGCTTTGAGGTCAAGGGCTTCGGCGAAACGCTCAGCGACGTTATCATCACCGACTACGCAATGGTCACAGATAATTTCAATACCGTCCTGGTAAATGGTTGTGGCCAGTCCACACCACAGACGCCCGAGGATCTGAAAACGGATGCCGGGGCCTATATCGAGCGCAATACCCACGCCCGCATCGAGCACTACCTGCACTGCGGCAGCTACACTTCGGTCCTTGGCAAGGGGGCTGCAGTGTACCCGGATCTGCTGGAGCGCTACGATCGGCACATCCAGATGTTTCCCGATAAGTACTTCCTCATTCACGACACCTTGAGCTGCCCCCAGCCGGCGACAATTACCTGGCCGCTGCACTGCGAAGGCGAAATTTTCGAAAGTGATAAATGGTACCATCTACAGAATGGGGATGCCGAATTATGCGTTAGAATTCTCGCGCCCGAGGGGGCGAGAATCGAGCCCGCGAGCACCTTGGAATTGTTTGAGAAAAACGGCGCTTTCGAAGTGCACGATGATGGCCGTGATCCCTGGCGCCGGGCCGATGGCAGTCGCGCCTGGCCGCTGGAGCAACGCCAGCGCTATGCAGAACAGCCCTATCTCAAAGTCACGCTTGCAGATATCGTCGAAACGAAAATTTTAGCCCTACTCTGGCCGCGGCGCATCTCTGCGGCGGACGAAAGGCCGCTGCCAGAAGTAACCAGGGTTGCGGCGGAATCTTATCGCGTGCAGCGGCAGGGCGGCACCGAGTTCGCATGGTTTGCAGCTGTTGAAACGCCAGCACTTTCCTGCGATGCAGAGCGGGGCAGTCTGTGGCTCGACGCCGCGGGGCGCCCCCTGGGCGGAAGTTACCTCAGGGGGCGCGTTTTGCGCCTTGGCGACGAGGTCCTGGCGCAAACGCCGATGGCGGCGAACCTGGCATTTGCAATTGCGCCCGACAAGCGGCGAATCAGCGTTGCGCTAAACAACTTGAGCGGGCAGCGAGACAGTTTCTTTATTTCGGCACTGGCCGGGGAGGGGGCAATGCGTCTCGATAATTCCGGCGGGGAATTGGAGAGCTATTTTGTCCAGGGACAGCTAGAGGTCGTGGTTCCCCCTGGCGTGAGCAAGTTTTCGCTGCTCGTCGACTGCCAATGAACCACAAATCATTCACTAAACTGGATTGGACCTATGGATAAAGACATGGACCTGTTCTATCAGGATTTCGGGGGTAAAAGTAGCGACCGAATCGCGCAAGAGTTAGCCGATCTGCAAAAGTCCTATGAGTGCGAGTTGCAGACTTATCTGACCGATCGCTGCACCCGCAGCAGCGGCAGTTGGCAGCGCGACTACAGTTCGGAAGCGGCCTACCTGCGTTCCGTAGCTGCCAAGCGGGATGCCTGGCAGGCGGTCCTCGGGTCCTTCGAAGCCGATGCTGTCCCGACCGGCAACAGTTCGACGAGGCCATTTCACGACGGTGAGGATTTCTATGCCGAGTGGGTGACATTCGAATTTCTTCCGGGGGTCAATAGCCGCGCCGTGGTAGCCCTGCCGCGCCCTGCAAGCAGCGCTAGACCTCCGGTGGTCATTTCCCAGCACGGGATCAACAGTTCGCCCTACCAGGTTTTCGGGGCCAACGATCCGCGCGGTTTATATGGCGATTGCGGCACTAAACTGGCGAATGCCGGATTCGCCGTGGTCGCGCCCGTCAATCGCACCACTGCGGCAGGGCGCAACCGTTTGGAACGATTGGCCCACCTGTGCGGCACCACGCTCTTCGGACTGGAGTGCTACAAGCTCGATCGCCTGATAGACTATTTGGAGACCCGAGACGATCTCGACAGCTCACGCCTCGGGATGTCCGGCAACAGCCTCGGAGGCGCTGCAACGATCATGTGCACCCCACTAATCGAGCGCATAAAGGCCGCCTGCTGTGCTTCCTGGTTCAACCATCGCAAGCGCAAGATGGCGGTCATCGATCCGCGTTATTCGTGTTTCCTGGCCACCGAGGAAGAACACGCCTTTATCCCCGGTTGGCTGCCCGATTTCTCGGACAGCGACCTGGTGTCGATGATCTGTCCGCGGCCCTTCATGGCGATCAACGGCAAGGCGGACGGCATCCACTGGTGGCCCTTTACGGTCGAGGAATGGGAGCGCAGTGCAGCCCATTACGAGCAACTCGGAATCGGCGATCGCGCCGAACTGGTACTGCATGAATCGGGCCACGATCTAGTGGCATCGGATCTCATTCGTTTTTTTCGGGAGTGGCTTTGATATGGAAAGTTTCTGGAACACCTTGACGAACCTTTCATTGAGAATGTCGGGCCTGGCGCTGGCAGGCTTCATGGTCCTGGGTGGCCCCGAGGTGGGGGCAGATGCCCCCCGGGTCGCGGTGCCTTCTGTGGCCGTCACCTCCAGCAATAGCGAACTGGTTTTTTCCGCAGCCAATTACAATCAACCCCTTATCTCCTTTGCGATGGGGCCCCAAGACAAGGTGGAACTCAAGGTCGATGAGGGGGTGCTATCCCTTGCCCAAACCGAGGGATTGGTATTTGAGACAGGGGACGGCGAGGCCGATGAGTCGATGCTCTTTTCCGGTCTGACCCGATCTGTCAATCAGGCCCTCGATGGATTGGTCTACGATCCTCCGGCAGGGTTTGCCGGCGCAGCCCAGATTAGCCTCAGGGTCCTTGGCGAAACCACACTTGAAAGTAGCTGGCGGGTATCGGTAAATGGGATCATCGACCCTCAAGCCGCGCGCCGGGACCTGTTATCGGGGGTGGATGCGATACATAGCGGCGTTCAGCCTGGCAGAATGGTCAGCTATGGCCCCCAGGCCTATGATATCGCCTATTATGAGGACCGCATCTCGGAGGGGCCGATGATCGCCGCCGCTTCCTGGGGTGCGGGCAGGGTCGTGGCCATGCCCGATCATCAAATGCTCAATATGGACAACTACGGGGATATTTCCGGTGCCTTTTATCGCAAGGGCCTGGCCTGGCTGGCCCAAAGCAATGCACTCGATATAGGCATAGTCACCAGTAGCCAGAGGGTGGCCGATTGGCTTTCGAGTGAGGGATATACAGACGTAAGCGTGGCTGATGATGCAGAGCTGCCAGCGGCATTGGAAGGGGCCGATGTGTTCATTCCGCCATGGCTGGGGACCTCCCTATCGGTGGAAAAGGAGGAAAGTATCGGCCAATTCATTCGCGCTGGCGGCGGTCTCTTCATCGCCGATTATGGGGTGGGCTATATCTGGTGGTGGGGCTTGCCCGTCTACAACGCTCCAGGTAATCGCCTCCTGCGCGAGGCGGGCATCGGTTTTACCGCCACTAATCGCTGGGATACCGAGACCCTGAGCGTCGTACCTGCCAGGACCGCACAGATCGACGCAGAGGCCCTGTTGGCGATCCTCGGCGGTTCGCCTCCCGCAACCGAGGGGATTGCCCAACAAGCCGCCGTTCTCCTCAGCGGAATCCACGACATTCTCCCGCCCGCCGATGCTCTCGTAGCCCGACTGGTGGCGGCCCTCGACACCGCATTCGAAGATATCATGCCCTCCCCGGCGAGCCCCGTGAGTGATACCTGGGAAAAGGCCCTGTTGCGCTGGGAACTTGCCCAGCTCGAGGCGATGCCCGTGGACGAAGTGCAGAAACATCGCAGTGCGGATCGGGTTTTTGGGTCGGTTCCCGATGATGCAGAGAGATTGACCAGCACCCTCAGCATCGATCCGGCGATTTCGAGATGGCATAGCACGGGTCTCTACCTGCCGCCTGGAGAGCTCGTCGAGGTGAGGATCCCGGAAGAGGTTGTGAATTTGGGATTGCGGGTCCAGGTGAGCGGTCATACCGACGATCTTGGACACCTCGATACCTGGCTGCGGATGCCGCGCGTGTCCCGATCCTTTGCCCTCGATGCGGCGGGAATTGAGGTAGCCAGTCCCTTTGGCGGGGCACTTTATGTGGATGTAGGCAGCGAGCCGCTTAGAGCCCCGTCCTTTGAGATCACCTTTGAGGGAGTTGTTCAGGCACCGTTTTTTATCCTCGGCAAAACCACCGACGAGGAGTGGCTCGACGAGCTCAGAAAACGGCCCGCGCCCTATGCCGAGTTGGTAGCGCCCAATCTAGCGATCTCCCTGCCATCCCGTTTTATTCGCGATCTCGAAGGGCTGAGCGACCTGATGAACTTCTGGGATGGGGCCGTGGCTCTACAGGACCAGGTGGGGATGCACGCGCATCTCAGAACCAACGCCGAGCGTTTCAACGTGGATGTCCAGATCAGCGCGGGCTGGCTACATGCTGGCTACCCGATTCAGGGGCCGGTGGCGGCGGCAAATGAGTTGGTGGATTTTCAGGGGCTTCTCGAACGGGGCTCGTGGGGGTGGTTGCACGAGCTGGGCCACGAGGCTCAGCGACGGCCGGATAAAAGCTGGGGCTGGGTAAATCCCTATACCTTTGATGGCAGTGTCGAGGTGACTGTAAATATATTTACAAGCTATGTTTTTGATCAGTACGGCATCCCCGCCCGGGGTGGCTGGGACTGGACGGGTTCCCAATCAGAGGTCATGCGCCAGGCCCTGAATGGCCTGCGGGGAGGCGAGAGCTATGCATCGGTGGGCGTGGGAGTTAAGCTGGCCATGTTTCTGCAGCTCAGAGATAGCTGGGGATGGGAGGCTTTCGAAAGGTTATTTCAGGGCTATCACGACACATTGCCGGCTGAGCTTCCCGCAGATGAGGCGCAAAAACGGGACCAATTCCTGATCCGTTTTTGCGCCGTGGTCGGGCATGACTTGAGCTCTTTCATGGGGGATACCTGGGGCCTGGCTTTTAGCCGAGAAGCCCTGGATTCGGTTGGGCATCTGCCCACCTGGATGCCCGCTCTTGGGGGGATTGAGGGGCGCTTTAAAATCCTCCCGGCAGAGACGCGAATTTTTGACCTTGCCGGCGAAGCCCTCTCGCATGACGGTGTTGCCAGGATAACCGGGGTGAGCGAGGTAGAGGAGGGGACTCTTGAAGCTCTGGGCGATGGGCGGTGGGCCTATACGCCAGCGCCGGGCTTCGCAGGGGTAGAGTCCTTTGATTATACCGTGGTCTCGAGCACTGGTCATGAAATGGTCTCGACCATCGAGCTTGAATTGCCTCGCCAGGGAGGGGGCAATGAGGCGCCCACGGCGATCGCTCAATCCGTGGAGGTCAATGGGAGCGCCCCCCATACTATCATTCTTGCGGGCACCGACCCCGAGGGCGACGACCTGAGCTATGCGCTGGTTTCGGGACCGGCTAATGGCAGCGCGATTTTGACCAGTCCCGGATCCAATACCGTGACCTATACGCCTTCATCGAGCTGCAATGGTTCGGACCGTTTTACCTTTAGGGTATCCGATGGCAACCAAAGCTCCGAGTTGGCGGTGGTATCCATTACAGTTTCTGGGATAACGACCTATGCGCTTCCGGCGGGTTGGAGTATGATCTCCTTGCCCTGCGCCGCAGAAGATCCCTCGCTGGAAAGTATATTCCCCCAAGCCATTTCGCTCTTTGAGTTTGAGGGCGGCTACCAGAGGGCGGCTTCGATGGAAATGGGCAAGGGCTATTGGATCAACTTAGCAGAAGCCTCTACCGCCTCCATTAGAGGCGGACGGCAAACTTCATTGAGTGTCGCTTTGCCCCCCGCCTGGAGTATGGTCGGGCCAGGGCAAAATGTGGTGTCGGCCTCTTCTTTTGGGGAGCAAGTGATCTCGGTTTTCGGATTCGAGGCAGGTTATTTTCGCGCTGCCGCCCTGGAGCCAGGCAAAGGCTATTGGGTCAATTTGAGCAGCGCCGGCACCCTGGACCTCAATGGTTCCACAGAGGCCAAACCGGTGGCGGGACTAGCGAGCCAAGAAGGCCCCCGGCAAGCGTTCCTCTGGGCGGAATCAGCTGGGGGTCGGCAAATGATTCAGCTGGGGGTGCAGCCAGGGGAACTGCGGGCCTTGCCGCCCCTCCCACCACCGAGCTTGTTCGATGTCCGCGTCGAGGTGGAGGGCATCGCTACCTGGCAGGTGCCGCGCACCGGGGAAGGGCGGGATTATCGCCTGCAAATGCAGGGGGGCGCCCTGCAATTAGGCTGGCAAATTCCGCCCCAAGATCGCGGCTTGTGGCAGCTGGTGGTAAACGAAAAGGTGATCGAGCTGGCGGGGGAGGGAAGGTGGGAAATAGAAGCGGGTGCGGATGAGGTCTTCGTGCGCCAGCCCCTAGTGCCCCAGTTTTATACTCTGGGTCAGAATTTCCCCAATCCCTTCAATCCATCCACCACGATTCAGTATAGGTTGCCGCGAGCAGGTCCGGTGAGTTTGAAAGTGTACGATATAGCCGGGCAGTTGGTGCGACACCTCGTCGACCGGCCCCAGGGTGCGGGCAGTCACCAGGTGATCTGGGACGGTTTGGACGCATCGGGGGCGGCGGCGGCCAATGGGGTGTATCTCTACGAATTGAAGGCCGGGTCATACCGGGCTTTGCGGAAAATGCTGCTGCTAAAATGAGATCTCACACCGCGGGAGGCCCCACCTCGATGGTGCGGCAGTAGATGCCGTGCTCGTAAAACCGACGCTGGGAGGGATCCCATTTGCGCCGGTCGTAGAACAGCATCAGGCGATTCTCGCCCGTGGGCACGAGCCAGCCATACTTCTGGCTCGGGATGCCGTCGTGCATGATGCCAACGAGCAGATCCCAATGGGTGCCGGTCCCATCCAAACTGAATCCGACCGTGAGTCCCGGCCTGCCCCACACGGCCGCAAGTATGCCATTTGGCAAAAGGGCCAGCGATGGCGCCACTCCAGGATAGTTGAAGGCCTGCAAATCACTCCAGGACTTGCCGCCGTCGGCGGAGATGGCCCGCCACAGCAGCATATAGCTGCCGTGGCGCATGAGGGCATAAAGTTTGCCGTCTGAGGTCGTTGACAAGCCGGTTTCATTAAAACCTTCCGAGTAGAGTTGGCCACCGTCGAAAGGTTTACCAGGCTGAATTTTTCCAATCGTGGAAATGTGTTCCCAGTTTTGGCCTTCGTCATGGGAAATGAACAAGAGCGAAGAATCCAGAACCTCTTCCTCGGCTTCGGGCGCGGTGCCGTCCAGGCGCGGGCTGACGTAATCCCCGGGATCTTTCTTACGGGTCTCGTTCCCTTCCATCTTTATGTAGGCGGAGACACAGAGGGCGTTGTCGGGCAGGCGTACGACGCGTCCAAAGATATGGCCCCCGATGATCGAACCGTGTTTGCTGGTCACCGGTGCGTAGAAGTCCGGCACAGCCGGTTCGTAAAAATAATCGGGATCCTCTTCGGGCCGGGGGCGGTAGTGTTGGTCGATGGCCCCTTCGAGGTGGAAGGTGGCCAATCGGGGCCCGGTAAAAGTTGCCCCAGCGTCGTGGGTATCGTTTGCGAATACAGCGTATTCGCCCGGGCCGACTTTCCACAGATACTGATCTAGGAAAATGGCCCTGTCCGGTCCGATTGAGCCCATTGCGCTAATCTGGTTCAGCGGACATTCTGCCGGCTCCCAGGTCTCACCGCCATCGCGCGATCGGTGGGCGCCGAAGGGCGAAAAATAGGCATCGTTGCCCATGTTGTAACAGACCAGCATATTTCCATTTGCGAAACCCAGGGCTTGGGGGATGATCGTTCCGGTGGTCGTGATGAGTTTTTCGTCCGAGAGGGAATAGCCTGCCTGGTACATTTATGGGTCTCCCGCAGAGTTGATTTACGTTTGCTTGGCGAGGTTGCTTATAATTCTAGAAAATTCGCCTGCAGGCGCAAGCCCGCCATGGCTGGCCTAAAAAATTGTCCTAGGGGCCTTCCCCCCTCACCCCCCCCCCGTCATGCCCCCGGCGCCTAGCCGATTTCCACTGTCTCCTGAATGCTCTCTTCTGGTGCACGCCACCGACGGCGAGGTGCTAAGTGTTTGAATTTTTTCTTTCATTG
>CAXFTV010000470.1:0-4932 GCA_964005845.1 uncultured bacterium | reverse complement strand
CAACGTCGGCGCCCGCGCCTTTGTGCCGCCCATCCCGGGTATTGACGGGGTCGACTACCTGACCAATTCCACGGTGCTGGCCCTGGACTCCCTGCCCGCGCATCTGATCATCATCGGCGGCAGTTATATCGGCCTCGAATTCGCCCAGATCTATCGCCGCTTTGGTAGCCAGGTCACCCTCGTCGAACAGGAAACCCGGCTCATCCCGCGCGAGGACGAGGATGTCTCCGCAGCCATCAAAGAGATCCTGGAAAAAGAGGGTATTGACATCCGCCTGGACGCCCGGGTGGAACGGGTCGAAAAGCAGGGTGAAGGCACCGCCGTGCACCTGCAAACACCCGAGGGTGCCCGGCAACTCAAGGGCTCCCACCTGCTCATCGCAGTGGGCCGTCGCCCCAACACCGACGATCTGGACCTCGACAAAGCCGGCGTCGAAGTGGATGCACGCGGCTTTATCCAGGTCGACGACGAATTGCGCACCAGTGCGCCGGGCATCTGGGCCATGGGCGACTGCAACGGCCGCGGCGCCTTTACCCATACCTCCTACAACGACTTCGAGATTATCGCCGCCAACCTCTTCGACCAGGATAGGCGGCGCGTCAGCGACCGGATTCTGTGCTACGGGCTCTTCATCGACCCCCCCCTTGGCCGGGTGGGTATGACCGAAGAGCAAGTGCGTGCCTCGGGCCGCAATGTCCTGGTCGGCAAGCGCATGATGGCCGATGTGGGCCGCGCCAAGGAGCGCAGCGAAACAGATGGATTCATGAAGGTGTATATAGATGCCGATAGCAACGAGATCCTGGGCGCGGCGATCCTGGGAATCGGCGGCGACGAAGTAGTGCACTCTCTGTTGGACGCCATGTATGCAAAAACCCCCTACACCACCATCCAGAGGGCGGTACACATCCATCCCACCGTGACCGAGTTGATAGCCACCATGCTGGGCGAACTCGAAGCGCTGGATTAGACGAAATGATTCCTCCTAAAATTTCGCTGCCAGGTTTATAAAGGGTCTTTGCTAAGGGACTTTTCTCCCCCCTGCCTCGGGTGACACCTCGTAGGAATCTTCGGACTACTTTGTCCGCAGCAGACGCGCGCCGAGGAGAAAATTGACGACGAGGGGGGCTCTCCCGTGGCGAATCGCCGAGCGCACGCCCAGGGCATTGTAACTGAAACTTCCCCCCCGCATGGTGCGCTCGGGCCGCCCCAGGGGGAGTCTGTCCGGACCACTGGGATCTATTTGCCTGCGACTCGAATACGCCCCATACAAGTCCAGGCACCACTCCCACACATTGCCGTGCATATCGTGCAATCCCCACGGGTTCGGCCGCTTTTTTCCCACCGCCTGGGGATACTCCAAACCAATTTCCCAGGTATTATCATGATACCAGGCATAGTCCCCCAGGCGGCTCTCATCATCGCCAAATGACCACCGCGTCCTAGTCCCGGCACGGCAGGCATAGGCCCACTCCGCCTCCGTTGGCAAGCGATACAGCCCTCTTTCTGCGGCCCCATTCAAGCGTCCCACAAAGGACTGCATATCCTCCCACGATATATACACAGCCGGATGATTGGGATCCGGCTGCACAAATTCCTGCCCCGCCCACGGGGTAGTACCCATTACGGACTCCCACTGTGCCTGGGTAATTTCATACTTGCCCAGCCAGAACCCCTGGCTGATCTCAACCTCGTGCTGTGGCCCTTCGTCTTGGCGCCGCCCCTCCTCTGACTCCGGCGAGCCAAGCACGAAAGTACCGGGTTCGATCCACACCATTTCCATACTCCCCCCACCGGGCAAATCCACGGTGATATCTTCACCACCGGGTCCCCTATGACTACCCCCATCCACACCACACCCAATGCTCGGGATCCATCCGATCAGCACAACCAAGCCAAGCATCGGTTTTATTATAATTAACAGACCGACCTCACATTCCCCGAGGCCGCGGCGGCGGCATGCAGAGAAGAGATTTGCAACGGAAAATATTTAAAGGGGAATCAGCTGCGACCGCTGCTCAGCAGAGACAAATACGAATTGAGGGCATTTTCCGCTATGCTCTTTCTACTTATTAACTCTCGCAAAGCGTGTACAGATAAATCATAACTGGCAATACAGTAATGAGATATAAGCGCAAGTTTTTTTATTTCCTCATCTTGCAGCAGCCCGAGTTCCAGGGGATTTTTTATGTACAGCACGTCGGACTCGAGCAACTGGTTAAAGGGTATTCTGAAATTGTTATCTCGTATCGTCGGTGCGATGGACCACTTTTTTATATCCAGGAAACAATGCGGCGCGTATCCCTCCTCGCGCATCCAAAGGTCTACTTCACCAAATGAAGGTTGTTGTTCATAAAGACATATATGGGAAACTTCTAACTGTATGGCAACGCAGTTGCGCAGTTTATTCATACCATTTTTCAATATGGTCAACTCGGCCCCCTGCACATCCATTTTTAGAAAGTCTATAGGCGCAAGAGACCCTAAGTCGTCCAGTTTTTTGGTTTGCACGGAACGAGTCCCTTCAATTTTTCCAAAGTTCTCGAAGCCATTGAAGAACTTGAGCGCCTTCAGGTCTGGTTTGAGCAGTGAGGTCATACCACTAGCGGCGCTTGCTTCATAGAGCGTTTGTTTTGTCCCATCGAATAGAAAATCGTTATACACACTTAATCTCTTTCCGTACGCACCATGCAATTTTTCAATGTGCCTTGGATCGCCTTCAAAAGCATTCAAATGAGCGATATCAAGATCTAGCAAAGACTTGTAAACGGGAGTTTCGGCTATCGCCGCAGCTCCTACATCCATTAAGCTTATGGGGTGGTCTAGCGCTACGAGTTCAAGCATTGTCTCTACCTCAAGTCCAGGTGTTTTAAAGCCGCACGATTTATTCGGTGGCAAAAGAGGAATGCGCCGCTCTCGCACTCCCAAAAGGCCGGGCGGGCGGCAAGAGTTTCTAGCTGCATCTACGATTGCTCATTCATTGAAATAAGGATGGCCGGCCACCGGCGGCTTGAGTATTTCGCCACTCGGAGGACGGATCGTGATATCTTCGAAAAGAATGCCTTCCGGCAGGACGATGCTCACCGCGGCAGAGTGCCCCCCAGAGGAATAAATGGTGTTGTGAACGAAGGTCTTTTTGGCTACGGCGACGATATCCTTGAAGGGCCCAGGGCCAAAACTATTGAATTCGGCGTTGCGCATGCGTTCCTCGCGGCCATCGCGGTAGACTTTATAGGCTTCGAGTGCCGGTCCAAGTGTCGGGCCATCTTTGGACCGGCCACTTCTTCCCAAGCGCCGGATGACAATGCCGTAGTCCTTTTTCTGACGCTTGACGAGTTTGCTCAATTCGCGGCGCATTTTTTTGCTCCCCAAGGTCTTTTTACTGCTTATCAGGAGATTGGCCGGAGCCGCCCCCCTACCTCGGCGGCTGCCATTGCTTTGGTCAATGCCGCGCGCTGGATTCCGGGTATTAAGCAAGGTATTCAGGACGCCTTTTTCAACCAGGGCAACGGAACGACTGAGCACTCCTTCATCATCGATCCGATAGTGGCCGATGAGCGAGTTTCCTTTCCACTGGAGGCGATCAGGGGCATTGATAACGCTTAAGAATTCGGGCAGCACGCGGATGCCGATTTTGTCGAGAAAGGGATTCTCTTTAGGGGCATTTCGGCTGTAGGATTCATTATCGGAAAGCACTTTCCGCGTAGCCACGAGATAGGGTGCAAAACCCTGGACAAATAATTCGGCGGCAGCCTGTTTTTCAAATAGAACGGGTCCAGTAAAGCGGGCGGCCAGCGGTGCTTGGAAAGCATTCTCCATACGCTCACCTAGAGCGCGTATGCGGGCCACTAAGACTTCCCGTTCCGGAAGATCTTCAAGGGTTAGCCCAAGCACGGAATAACGATCATTCAGGGGAATCCCATCCGCTGCTTGAGTGGATGCACTGACGTTGAACTGCAAAGATTGAGTAGTGCGGACAAACCGCGTTCCTTCGCTATTAACATAATAGGTGTCTGTGCTGCCGACGCCCAGGGATACCCTGCTTTTAGCCACCAGCGGCATCGTGCGGAATATGCCCGACAAATCGCACACCAGCGCTTCACCCCATTGCAGGTCCATTGGCATTGATGGCAGCAGAGCTTCAAGTTGAATCGGATCTGCACGACTAAAATCGTCGATAATTTCGGTGCGCATTTTATTTTGCAGCAAAGCGCGTTTTTTTGCCAGCTCTTCCAAGGCTTTTTTGTAGACCACATCGGTAGCTAGCCAGAGCAGGCGGCGCAGTTCTAGGTAGTTGTCTTCAAGCGGTAGGGCAATGCGCCCACCGTACATTCTCACCATATTCGAATTTGCAGACGAATAGCTGCGAAAATTGGTATTGTCGAGGCTGTAATCACCGATGCGAATTTCCACTCTCAATCCACGAGTGCGATCCTGACGGCTGTACAATAAACTGCCAAAGGTCGCCGCGGCGCTTTGACTATGGGTTTCGTCTATCCGGTAGGAGATGAAGTAGGGCTTTTCCAGGGATTCCAGTTGGAGTTCCTCCAAGGAGCGCCCCAGTTCGTCCTCCATAGCGCGCATCAGGGTGGAATCCCCAGCCCATGCCAGGTGCGCGGGGAAGAGGATGCTAAGCCAGCAGACAAAAAGTACAGGGTATCGCATATTAACTGCCCCCCTCGAGTGAAATATCCGCCGGGAGATGGCGGGGCGCAGCAAGGATGGGAGGACGTTCCTGGGATTTTGATTTTTTCTGTACTTCGACCTGGTTGATAAGCAAACTCGGAGAAACCGCCGACACCGGCACGCCGCCGGATTCGGCCCCGCATATACCGTTGAAGACGCCAATCTCGTCGCCGGCCAGAGCGACCTGACTGAATGCCATCAGCGGCGTGCCGATCAAATCTACTCCGCGGACCAACTCTTCGCGGCCAT
>CAXFTV010000469.1:0-2137 GCA_964005845.1 uncultured bacterium | reverse complement strand
GGATCGTCATTGCCCATCTGGCCCAGCCGCACCCGGAGGCCGAAGCCGCCCCCCCTTTGTGGCGTTTGTGGGAGGAACAGATTGATCTGGGTTTGCTGGACAATGTATTTTTCGATACCGCGGCCCTGCCAGCCTATCTGCCGGACGAGGATTTTCCCTATCCCACCGTAGAGCGCTACATGCATTTGGCCATTGAGCGCATCGGGGCGCACAAGATCATGTGGGGTACGGACCAGCCTGGATTGCTGGGAGTTTTAAGTTATCCGCAACTGCTGCGTCTGGCTTACCTGCACACCGAATTTCTAGCGACTGCAGAGCAGGAGATGATACTGGGAGGCACGGCTATGCAGGTGTACGGCAGCTAAAAAAATCCAAGGAGGTTTTGCCATGACTGAGATCATTGCACCAGCGCCGGCCACGCAGGCAGCGGGCAACGGCCATACGGCGCTTTCGCTGATCGATGCCGATGTGCACAACTACCCCAATGGCATCGACGATTTGTTGCCCTTTTTGTCGCGCCGTTGGCAGGCCTATATCGAACAATCGGGTTTCAAGGGCCCCAATATGCTGCGCTATCCCAAGGTATATGACTCGGCGGCGCGGCGGGATGCCTGGCCGCCCAATGGCAAGCGGCCCGGTAGCGATCCGGAGTTTGCCCGCGCCCAGCTGCTGGATACCTGGGGGATTGACTACGCCATTCTCAATCCGCTCTACAGCGTCTCTACGATCCACAATATTGACCTGGCCAATGCTTTGATGCGTGCAGTCAACGACTGGCACGCCGCCGTCTGGCTGGATGCCGATGAACGCTGGCGCGGTTCGATCATCGTCAATCTGCACGACGGCGAGGCCGCCGCGGCGGAAATTCACCGCGTCGCCAAAGATCCGCGTTTTGTCCAGGTTCTACTGCTGGTGCGTTCGCCCGCACCCTACGGGCGGCGGGAATTCCGTCCTATTTTCAAAGCCGCCTGCGAGGTGGGTTTGCCGCTCGGTATCCATTTTGGCGGCAGCGGTGATAATCCCATTACTGCTTGCGGCTGGCCTTCCTACTATATCGAGGATCACACCGGTATGTCGCAGGCCTTCGAGGCTCAGGTTATCAGTCTGGTCTGCGAAGGTGTATTTGAAGAATTTCCCGCTGCCAGGGTGGCGCTCATCGAAGGCGGCTTCGCCTGGCTACCGCCGCTGATGTGGCGGCTGGACAAGAACTACAAGGGCTTGCGCAGCGAGGTGCCCTGGCTCAAGAAGTTGCCCAGCGAGTATATTCTGAAGCATTTTCGCGCTACCAGCCAGCCCATGGAAGAGCCGCCCAAGCCCAAACATCTGCTGGATATTCTGGAGATGATCGGGCGCGACGATTTTCTCATGTTCGCCACCGACTACCCCCACTGGGATTTTGACGCGCCGGACCGCACTTTGCCCGCGGTTATTCCCGCCGAATTGCAGCACCGCATCCTGGTCGACAACGCCGCGAGCTTTTATGGCTTTGAATATTCGTGATATCGGGGCGCCAACTGACTTCGAGGACGGCAAGCCCCAGCGCGTCGAGGTGGATGGAAGGGCTCTGGTGGTGGTGCGCCAGGCCGAGCGATTTTATGCCCTGCGCGATACCTGTGTGCACCAGGGGGCGCGGCTATCCGCCGGCAAGGTGAGCGGCACTTCCCTGCCCTGTCTGCCCGGCGAGGAGATCGAGTACGGCCGCATCGGTGAAATACTGACCTGCCCGTGGCACGGCTGGGAATACGATATCTGTACCGGGCGCTCCCTGATCGACCCACAAAAGGTGCGGGTCGCCACTTATGAAGTGCGGGTCGAAGGTGGCCGGGTACTGATCTATATTTGAGCAGCCGTACTCGGGCCCGATTGATCGATGCGGGTCCACCTCCACACAGGGAGAAATAAAATGCTTTTCAATAAGATACAAAAACAAGGTGTTATTTTCATACATTTAGACTCTTTTTTAAGTTTCCTAGAAGCATTCTTCAAAATAACCGTATTTTTTCAATCGCTAAGAAAACAAAAAAATTATCAATCAAAATTTTAATTCGTTTTGTTTTTTTAAAAATCTTTAAGGTTGCTTTTTAACCTTCTATTTTATATATTGGCCCTTCATTCTCTCCCCATAACAATTTTATTT
>CAXFTV010000468.1:0-2722 GCA_964005845.1 uncultured bacterium | reverse complement strand
GAGGGCAGCCGCATGGAGGGGGCGACCCAGCGGGCGAGTGCCCAGACGCACGCGTTCTACATGAGCCTGAATGCCGGCGGCGGCAGCTACATCGCCGGCCCGCAGACCAAAGGCAAGCTGATCGCGGTCAGCGACGAGTGCCGCCGGGACAATCCGAACTACCCGCAGATCGGTCCCTTGCGGGAGTGCCTGATGCAGGCGCGCATTCGCGTCCACGACGCATTCGGCTACTGGCCGGCGCGCTCGTTCCGGAGCTCCGAATCGGTGGCCCGGACCTACCTCGACCTCTACGGGGAACTCGGCGGCGGCAAGCCGGGGAAGACGCCATGAAGCCGAACGCGGCGCAGCTGCCCGCCGCCCCGGTTCGGCCCTCCTGACCATTCCCCCCGAGGACCTCGAGTGCGCCGGGCCGGACCGAACGATCCCACCGGATCGATGCGGCCGCACCAGCGCCAATTCGCTCCACCCCCGGTATTCCTCTAATAAGCAAGAACGATAAAATTAATATCCTTCCGGCACTGGAGAACCGCATGCGAACGATCTTCATTACCCTCGATTCCCTCAATCGCCACTACCTCAAATGCTACGACGAAAACGCCTGGGTCCAAACGCCGAACATCGACCGTCTGGCGTCGCGCGGCATAGTCTTCGACAATCACTATTGCGGCTCGATGCCCTGTATGCCCGCACGTCGCGAAATGTATACCGGACGCATCAATTTTCTGGAAACCCCGTGGTCGCCGATTCAACCTTGGGACGACTGTCTCCAACCCGAACTGCGCCGACAAAAAGGCACTTATTCGCACATGATTACCGACCACTACCACTACTTTCACAGCGGCGGCGAATGCTATCACACGCGTTTCGACAGTTGGGAATTTATGCGCGGCCAGGAAGGCGATGTCTGGCATCCCCTGGTCAACGACCCGAAAATCCCGGAATATGCCGGCAAGAATCGCCGGGCCTACTGGGTCAATCGCGCATTTATGGATCTGGAAAATGACCTGGACTACTCGACCCCCCAATGCTTCGAAAGGGCCATCGATTTTCTGGAAAACAACCACGATGCAGACAACTGGCATCTGCACTTAGAATGCTTCGACCCCCACGAACCATTCGCCTGTCCGCAGCGCTATCGAGACCTGTACGAGGATAATTGGGAAGGGCCTCATTTCGACTGGCCGAACTACGCACCCGTCGAAGAGGACGAAAAAGCCGTTCGGCATATCCGCAAATCTTACGCCGGCACACTGACTATGGCCGATGTCTGGCTCGGCAAATTCCTGGACAAAATGGACGAACTGGGCACGTGGACAAACACGACCCTTATCCTCACTACGGATCACGGCCATCTCCTGGGAGAACACGGCTACTGGGCCAAAAACTACATGTTCGATTATAAGGAGTTGGTCCATATCCCAATGATCGCCGTCACTCCCGCGCAAATAACAGGACGGCGGCAAGGACTCACCACGACGATCGACATTATGCCGACCTTTATGGACTTGCACCAGGGAGAGCGCCCACCGCATGTCCACGGCGAGTCAATTCGCCATCTCTTTGAACGGGACGAAGATCACCACGACGCTATTTTATACGGCTACTTCGGCAAAGACATCAACCTGACGGACGGCAAATATACTTATTGCCGCCAACCGCTTCCCGGCAGCAAGCTCTACAATCACCTGGCCAATCCCTGCAACTTCGGCGATTTCGAGAACCGCGAGGTGCTCAGGCGGGCGCAGCAAGGCGTCTTTCTAGATTCAGCGCACGGGATTCCACACTACAGAATAGAGACCCGGTCGAAACGACACCACAACGCCCCGGATTTCAACCCGATCTACAACATCTCTGCAGATCCCTTGCAGCAGCATCCGATCCGAGATCAAAATCTAGAAGCACAGCTCGAAGAAAAAATGCAACAACTGCTGGAACGCTACGATTCGCCGCAGTGCCAATATCCTCGCGTAGGCTTCTAGGCAGGGGCTATGGACGCGCTGAAGCTCGCCGGCACGAATGGAATATGGGCCGAGCGGCTGGAGCACTGCATATTTGACCCGCCAGGCAAAAATGACTTTTATAATTTCTACATTTCTCAGCGAGAATGCGCAGAAGGCACGCGCGGCCACAGGCGGGGCAATCCTGGATGCAGCGGGTAAAGACGTCGCCGGCGAGATGCAATCGGTATTATCTATGCGGACGGCGATTGGCAGCCTGATGGCATCGCGAGCGAGGTAAGAGCGGGGTGACGACAATCGCTGAAGCAGAACGACCCACCCTCGAGGGCGCCCGGTCGCCATACCGGGACGGCGGACTGACCCCCACGCTTCGCGGCCTGATCATCGGCATCCTCGGCAGTCTGCTCGTGGGCGGTGGTTTCGAGTACAGCCACATGGTGCTGCGGGTGTCGGCGCTGACCGGGTGGCACTACACCATCGGCGCCAACATCATGCTCTTCACCATCGGGCTGATGTTCAATCCGCTGGTGGGCCTGATCCGGCGGGAGTGGATGCTGTCGCCGGCGGAAATGGCCCAGGTCTACGTGATGTGGACCGTCGGCTCGGCTGTCTCGGTCCCCATCGTCTCCTATTTCCTTCCCCACATCACGTCGATGGTCTACTACGCCTCGGCGGAGAACAACTGGGCCTTTACCGTACGGCCGTACATCCCGGACTGGGTGATACCGCTGCACGACTTTGAAGTCGTCAAGGACTTCTACGAG
>CAXFTV010000467.1:0-9402 GCA_964005845.1 uncultured bacterium | reverse complement strand
GGAGCGCCTCGAAGAAGCCGGCCAATTACTCGCGGCCAGCAAGAGGCCCCTACTCTATCTGGGTGGCGGCTGCATCGCCTCTGGCGCTCACCATGCGGCTCTGGCCTTCGCCGAAAAAACCCGCATGCCGGTGACCAACACCCTCCTGGGCAAGGGCAGTTTCCCCGAGGAGAACGAACTTTCCGTCGGTATGCTCGGCATGCACGGCACTGCCTATGCCAACAAGGCCGTGGTCGGCTGCGACTTGATCATGTCGGTCGGAGGCCGCTGGGATGACCGCATCACGGGCAAACTTGACGAATTCTGCCCCGACGCCAAAAAAATCCACGTGGACATCGATCCGGCCGAGTATGGCAAGGTGGTTATGCCGGATGTTTTTATTGAGGGCGATGCGCTCCAGGTACTGGAGGAGTTGATCAACTACGTGGGACCACTGGACACCGCCGATTGGCTGGCGCAGATAAAAGAATGGAAAGCAAAGTTCCCACTAGGCTATGGCCGCAAAGGCGGACTCAAAATGCAAGCGGTTTTAGACCGTTTCTACGTGCTGACCGAAGGCAAAGCTATAGTTTCCACCGATGTTGGCCAGCACCAGATGTGGGCAGCGCAATTCTACAAAACTCGCTACCACCGCCAATGGCTTTCGTCGGGCGGCTCGGGTACTATGGGTTTTGGATTTCCCGCCGCTATCGGAGCCCAGTTCGGCTGCCCCGACAAGGTGGTGGCCGCCGTCGTCGGCGACGGCGGCTTTCAGATGACCCTGTGCGAACTCGCCACAGCAGCCCTGCACAAACTCCCCATCAAAATACTCATCCTCGACAACAAGTACCTCGGGATGGTGCGCCAATGGCAGAACCTGTTCTTCGACAACCGGTTGTCAGGCGTCGACTTAGAAGGCAACCCCGACTTTGTCAAACTGGCCGAGTCCTACGGTATCAAGGGCTTCCACCTGCGCCGCACCGCCGACATCGACAAGATTTTAAAGCAGGCAATCGAGTACGATGAAGGGCCTTGTGTAGTCCACGCCGAATGCGAGAAAGAAGATAACGTCTATCCCATGATTCCTGCCGGCGCCCCCGTCCACGCCATGATCACCGGACCACCCAAGAAAAAATTGGCCAAACCCACGGGGAGCACCTGATGCAAAACGAAAACGCACCCAAGCCCAAAACCACCACGGTCGGTCTGCTGGTCAATGATCGGCCCGGGGTACTGGTTCGGATCAGCCAGGTTTTCAGCCGCCGTGGCTATAACATAGGTTCGCTGGTGGTCTCTCCAGCTCACGTCCCCAATACCTCGCGCATGACCCTTACCTGTACAGGCCCGGAAGACGTGCTCCACCAGATTATATTGCAGCTCAATAAACTGGTGGACGTCATCCACGCACGCGACCACACCGACGACCAGGCCGTAACGCGCGAACTGGCTTTATTCAAGGTCGCCTGCAGCGTCCCCGAGCGCTCCGAGGTTCTGCAAATTACCGAGGTCTTCCGCGGCAAGACCATCGATATTTCCGATGAGACCATTACCATCGAAGCCACCGGCACGTCCGAAAAAATGGACGCCCTGGAGTCTCTATTGTCCAAATTCGACCTGCGCGAAATGGTGCGCACCGGCAAGGTAGTCATGGCGCGCGGCAACGAAATTACCTGAGCAAAACTCGAGGAAATCAACATGTCCACTATACTAAAACTTGCCCTCGTCGGCTGCGGAGCCATCGCCCGTTTCCACCTCGATGGCATCAAAGAAGCAGTTCCGCAAATACGGGTCACCGCCGCAATCGACCCGGTAGCCGAAAAAGCTGCAGCGGTCGCCGCCGAAACAGGTGCTCAGAGCTTCTCCTCCCTAGATGAAGCTCTGGAGCGGGGAGATTTCGATGCGGTGGACCTGCTGCTCCCCCACGACCTGCACGAAAAATTCGCCCTGCAGGCCTTTCGCGCCTGTAAACATGTTCTACTGGAAAAACCGATGGCGCCCACCCTGGATGCATGCGAGCGCATATTACTAGCCGCCAAAGAGGCCGGTACTGTCTTCATGGTCGCTGAAAACTCCCAGTACTGGCCCGAAATCGTTACCGCTCGCGCCCTCATTCAAGAAGGTAAAATTGGCGACGTGCTCACCGCCCGAGCTGGATTCGTCATGGAATTCGATGACTACTGGTTCAAAGAAAAAAAACCGTGGCGCTACGAACAAAAGCGCACTGGTGGGGGCGTCATCATTGACGGCGGCTCACACTGGCTACGTCCACTGCGCATGTGGATGGGTGAAATCGACGAAGTGGTTGCCGCGCTGGACTACCCGCTCGGACGCATGGAGGGCGAATCCCTGGCCCGGGCCCTCATCCGCTTCCAATCAGGAAAAATTGCGGCCTTTGACGCCATGATGCTAGATTCCGTCCTCGGCCCCGATCCCTGGTGGCGCATCATCGGCACCAAGGGCGAAATCATCCTGGACAGCGGCTTTGGCGGCCTTGGTGGAGTTAGACTCTTCGATGCAGAGCACCGCGATGGCCTGCAGGTTCAGGAAGCCCAGGGCTATGCCAAATCCTTTGGCCCTGAATTGCTGGATTTTGCTCGCGCCGTCCTCGATGACAAGGAGTTGGAAGCCGGTCCCGAACACGCCCTGGGCGAGTTGCGCACTGCTCTGGCCATGTACCGCTCCGCCGAGACTCGAAAGTGGGAAAAAGTCTGGGATTGAGGCCCCCTTAGGACAAGTTGCAGACGAGGCGGAAAAATATCATTAATATCGCCCGGGACAAGTAAACCGCTCGTTTGCGACTTGCTTGTCCCGGGCTTTTGCCCCCCATTTCATATGCCCCAAGCCCATCGACCAAGACTGTGGACATATTGTGTGAACAGTTGATTAATATAAATTTGAGGAGGCCGACAATAGGGACCTTAAGTTTATAACAAACAATCGTTTGAATTTCTTTCTGGCGCAAACCCGCCGCAATTCGAAAAAGTGCCCGCAGGGTTGCTCAACGGAGTGGGTTGAAGATCATCAGCGTCTTCACAAAACGCCATGGCCACATGGCTACAAAATCGCCCCCCGAATTTGTAACCTTCTGATACTTGCATTCCCAACTCCTTTTCAATATATTCCAGCGCTGATAGAAAAAAACGTTAATGCCTCCACTTCGACTGTCCAGTTTGTGCCTATTTTATCAGCCATTCTACCCAAAACCTGAAAAGGCATCTGTATACATATGGTAAAGAAATACGTCTACCTCTTTGGCACCAAAGATACCGAAGGCGATGCCGGCATGCGCAATCTGCTGGGCGGCAAAGGTGCTAATCTCGCCGAAATGGCCCGCCTCGGATTGCCCGTTCCAGCTGGTTTCACCATCACCACCGAAGTCTGTACTCATTACTACACCCACAAAAACTCCTATCCTAAGGAACTGGACAAGCAGATCGACAGTGCTTTGAAAGAACTCGAAAAAGCCATGGGGTCCCAATTTGGTGCCCCGCAAAACCCCCTGCTGCTCTCAGTGCGTTCGGGTGCCCGTGCATCCATGCCTGGCATGATGGAGACAGTCCTGAATCTGGGCCTCAATGACGAGATCGTGCAGGGCCTGATCCAGCAATCGGGCAATCCACGCTTTTGCTACGACGTCTACCGCCGCTTTGTCCAGATGTACGGCGACGTGGTACTGGGTCTACGTCCCGAAGAGCGCGAGATCGACCCCTTTGAAGAACTGATTGAAAAGAAAAAGCATGCCCGCAAAGTCGAACTTGACAGCCAATTGACCGAGGCGGATCTCGCTCAACTCGTTAGCGAATTCAAGTCCTTAATCAAAAAACGCCTCAAAGTTGACTTTCCCGAAGATCCGGTGGCACAACTCAAAGGGGCCATTGGCGCCGTCTTCAGCTCCTGGAATGGCCAGCGCGCCATTCGCTATCGAGAACTCGAAGGTATCCCGCACGAATGGGGCACTGCGGTCAATGTTCAATCGATGGTATACGGCAATATGGGCAACGATTGCGCCACCGGTGTCGCCTTTACCCGCAATCCTTCCACCGGCCAGAAAAAGCTCTACGGCGAGTATCTTATCAACGCCCAGGGAGAAGATGTCGTGGCCGGCATCCGCACGCCCGAACCGGTCGCCAAATTGAAGCGCAAGATGCCCCTGGCCTACGACCAGTTTACCAAAGTTTGCACGCAGCTCGAAAAGCACTATAAAGACATGCAGGACTTAGAATTTACCATCCAGAAGGGGCGCCTGTGGATGCTCCAGACCCGCAACGGCAAACGCACGGCCGCCGCCGCTGTTAAAATTGCGGTCGATCTGGTTAAGGAACGCCTAATCACCCAGACCGAAGCGCTGCAGCGCATCAAACCCGAAGACCTGGATCAGCTTCTCCATCCCACCTTTGATGCTGCCAGCAAAACCGAGGTCATAGGCCAGGGGCTACCTGCCTCCCCCGGAGCAGCCTCCGGCCAGGTGGTTTTTCACGCCGATGAAGCTGAAGAGCTGGCAGCCACCGGCGCCAAAGTAATATTGGTCCGACTCGAAACTTCACCCGAAGATATCGGCGGCATGCACGCGGCCCAGGGAATTCTGACTGCACGGGGAGGCATGACATCGCACGCCGCCGTGGTGGCCCGCGGCATGGGTACCTGCTGTGTGGCTGGATGCGGCGACATCGCCATAGACTATCGCAAGGATCTCTTCAGCGCGGCCGGCAAGACCATCAAAAAGGGCGACTGGCTCTCTCTCGATGGCTCAAGTGGGGAGGTCATGCTGGGGCAGGTTCCCACCAAAGAGGCCCGCTTTTCGCGCGAATTCGCTACTTTGATGGGCTGGGCCGACCGCACTCGAAAACTCAAAGTTCGCACCAATGCCGATACGCCACACGATTCGGAGGTCGCCCGCCGCTTTGGCGCCGAGGGCATCGGCCTGTGCCGCACCGAGCACATGTTCTTTGAAGGCGACCGCGTCCTCGCCGTTCGCGAAATGATATTAGCTGACGACGAAGCCGGTAGGCGCCGCGCTCTGGTCAAACTCAAACCAATGCAAAGACGCGACTTTGAGGGCATCTTCAAGGCCATGAATGGCCTGCCCGTCACCATCCGGCTGCTCGATCCCCCGCTGCACGAATTCTTACCACATGAGAAAGCCCAGCAGCAGGAAATGGCCCGAGAAATGGGCATTTCCATGCGCCAGGTATTACAAAAAATCGAGTCGCTGCACGAATTTAACCCGATGCTCGGCCACCGAGGTTGCCGTCTGGGAATCACTTTCCCAGAAATCTATGAGATGCAGGTCGAAGCCATCTTTGAAGCAGTTATCCGGGCAAAAAAACGCGGTATCCGCGCCCTGCCCGAACTCATGATTCCCCTGGTTGGCACAGTGCGCGAATTTGCCGATCTCAAAAATATGATAGACCAGGTTGCCGCTAAAATTGGGGCTAAAAATAAAACTCGGATAACCTACGCTACCGGCACTATGATCGAGATACCCCGAGCCGCTCTGGTCGCTGATCAAATCGCCCGGGAAGCCGAATTTTTTAGCTTTGGCACCAACGACCTGACCCAGCTTACTTTTGGTTACAGCCGCGACGATGCCGGTAAATTTCTCCCGGAATACGTCGACAAAGGCATTCTAGACAACGACCCGTTTCAGAGCCTGGACCAGGAGGGAACCGGCCAGCTCGTCGAACTGGGGACGCAGCGGGGACGCAGCGCCCGCAAAAACCTCAAAGTAGGAATTTGCGGCGAGCATGGCGGCGATCCATCTTCCGTGTTTTTCTGCCACCGCGTGGGCCTTGACTACGTTTCTTGCTCCCCATTCCGAGTGCCCATTGCTCGCCTGGCCGCAGCCCAGGCAGCCATCCATGCAAAGAGCAAATAGGTTTCGCGAATGAGCAAAATAGTTGCCGTAGCCAACCAGAAAGGGGGCGTGGGCAAAACCACCACGGCCGTAAATCTGGCGGCTTGCCTGGCCGTAGCCGAGCAACCCACCCTTTTAGTCGACATGGATCCTCAAGCCAATGCGACCAGCGGCTGCGGCATCCAACCACAGGACGTCGAAAAAGAGAATATTTACCATGTCCTGCTCGGAGATAGCCCAGCAGAAAACGTCATTCGCCAGACCAAAATCTCCTACCTCTCACTCATGCCGTCCCACATCAACCTCACCGGAGCCGAGGTTGAAATGGTCAACATGATTGCCCGCGAGCAAAAGCTTGAGGGCATCCTGGGAGAGCTACGTAAAAAATACGCTTATATAATAGTCGATTGCCCCCCATCCCTGGGCCTCCTGACCATCAATGCTCTAACCGGTGCGGATTCGGTACTTATTCCCATCCAGTGCGAATACTACGCACTCGAGGGATTGGGCAAGCTACTCAATACCATCCGCCTCATACAGCGCCACCTGAATCCCAAATTGCAAATTGCCGGCGTTTTGCTCACCATGTTCGATGCTCGGTTAAACCTCTCGCGTCAGGTGGCTACGGAGGTCAAATCCTATTTCGGCAACAAGGTTTATAAAACGGCCATTGCCCGCAATGTCCGCCTGGCAGAAGCTCCCAGCTACGGCCAGCCCATCGTCCTTTATGATATTCTTTCCCCAGGTGCGCAGAATTATATGAGTCTTGCAGGAGAAGTCATCAACCATGGGTAAAAAGCCAGTCCTGGGCAAGGGCATTAATGCCCTGATCCCCGAGTACCCTGAAACCAGTTCCGCCGACGACGATATTCCCCAGATCGTCCACCTCAGCGTAGACGAAATTGAGCCCAATCCACACCAGGCTCGTACGGACTTTGCCGAGGAACATATCGAAGAGCTGAAGCGTTCCATCGAAGAAAAAGGCGTCATCCAGCCGATAACCGTCAACCGGGTGGGCCAGACCTATCAGCTCATCACCGGCGAGCGGCGCTGGCGGGCCACCCGCAAAGCCGGCTACGATACCATTCCAGCGATAATCTACGAAATCGACTCCCAGCAAGAGTTGATGGAGCTATCGTTGATTGAGAATATCCAGCGCGAGGATCTCAGTCCCATTGAAGAAGCCGAGGGCTACCGCACTCTGCTTACCACTTGTTTTCTTACCCAGGAAGAAGTTGCCCAACGGGTTGGCAAAGACCGCTCAACCATTGCCAACTTGATGCGACTGCTGAACCTGCCACTCGAGATACAGGACCATCTTAAAAAAGGCAACCTCCAAATGGGCCATGCTCGGGCTCTAATTCCGCTCGAGGACGAGGAGGACAAACTCGAACTGGCCAGTCGCTGTATCGCTGAAAACATGACCGTGCGGGAGATCGAAAAAGCAGTTGGCGCACGTCGGGCCGGACGGGATAAACCGCGGCAAACGCCTGCCGCGGAGCGCACCGATCCACTCATCATAGCCTTTGAAGAAAAATTGCAACACCGCTACGGAACCGCAGTCAATATCCGGCGCAATCCCAAAAAAGGACGCATCGAAATCGAGTTCTATGACGATGGCGATTTGGAACGGATTCTTGAACTGCTCCTCAACGAGGGTGAATGATCCCGTTTTTTGCTTGCTTTATCTTTCTATTTTTCCTCAATTCCTGCAGCTTGATCCATCGAGAACAACCCAATGAAGCTCCGATCCTCCAAACCAGCATAACTGACACTACTAAGGTTCGCCGCGGTGGTGAGGTCGAATTCGAAGTAAGGGCCTCCGACGAAGACGACGACCCCCTTTTCTACTCCTGGAATGCTTTTGGCGCCGGCCTTTTTTCGGATATTTCCTGTGTCGAATCATCGGGTCTGCAGTGCGCTGAAATCACCTGGATTGCCCCCGCTTCCATCGCCACCACCGGTGAAAGCACATCCGAAAGTTTCCTCATCGAAGTTACCATCCGCGATCGGCAATGCGATATAGTGCCCGATGCAGAAGCCCGTCAGCAGTGCCTGGAAGAAGCCGGGGAAGTCAGGGAAACCTTTTTGATCGAGGTAGTCCAGACTCCACCCACTTTAGAAATCACCCCGGATACAACGATCGCGCTCAGCAACGAACCGATCGTCCTGGAAGCTTTTGGCTCAGATGCAGAGAATGATGCTCTGGAATACAGGTGGGAACAGACCGAGGGCGAAGCGACTGAATTGACGACGCGGCGACTCAGTGACAATCACTCGCAAATGAGCTTTACCCCCGTGCTAATGGGCGCCTACCGGTTTAAAGTTGAAGCAGACGATGGCAGTGCTGTGGCCGCAGGTGAAATCCTGGTGAACGTTGTTGAAAATGCCGATGAGACGGCAGAGGATTAGGTAGCTGCTACTACATCCGCAGATTGCCAGGTCATATCTAGCTCTTCCCTAGCGTGCTGGACCTGTTCCAGTTGCTCGCACCGGTTCCGGGCACTGCGCTTCTGGCTCGATACCTGGTTGATGGCTCGGCGCATTACCAACTGTTCCCGCTCCAGTGCCCGCCACTGTGCGGACAGATATTTCACCTCTTCTTCGCACTCCCTCAGATTGTCCAGCAGACTTTTGGTTTCAAAAGCCAGAAAATACTTTATGAGAATGGGAATAGCCAGTAAAAATGCGACCAGAAGAATAAATCCAATACTCATTAACGGCTCCTTTTAACCTGGCACTGTCCTTGTCGATTGCCTCTTTAAAAGCAATGCTCATGCCAGTTTTACTAGGAGGATATAAATATATATTTATCAACCGTTTTAAAATATTCCACTCCTTGCAAAGGAATATCTCTCAGCACATTTTTCCAGCAATGGGTCAAACTTTCCCCCTAGTTGACAATTTCTTCTAGTTTTTTTTCTTTCTTCACTATGGATAGAGAAACGATATATCAGCTTTTGCAGCGCATCGCCGCCGGTGATCTAGCCCCAGAAACAGCTCTTGATCAACTCCGCGATTTACCTTTCGAAAACCTGGGATTCGCCCACCTGGACCATCACCGCGCCCTCCGCAAGGGCTACCCCGAGGTGATTTTCTGTCAGGGCAAAACCACAGATCAAGTGCTACTCATCGCCGAGCGCATGCTTGAACGCGGCTCACTGATGCTGGCTACCCGCACGAGCACGGAAACGGGTCAGGCTCTGAAAGAACGCTTCCCCGAGGCAGATTACGATGCTGTTGCCCGCACTGTTTTCATCCGTGCACATGGTATGCCAGCCCCGCCGGAAAAAGGACTAGTAGCAGTGGTTTCAGCCGGCACCTCAGACTTGCCCGTAGCCCAGGAAGCTGTGGTCACTGCCCGTGCCATGGGTGCACGGGTAGAAGCAATTTTTGATGTGGGAGTAGCCGGCATCCACCGCTTGCTGGCCTACCGCGAACAATTCGGTGCAGCCAATGCCATCGTCGTGGCGGCCGGTATGGAGGGCGCGCTCCCCAGCGTTGTGGGCGGTCTGGTGGAAACGCCAATAATTGCCGTACCCACCAGTGTGGGGTACGGAGCTAATTTC
>CAXFTV010000466.1:0-16924 GCA_964005845.1 uncultured bacterium | reverse complement strand
GGCAAGGGCGATGATCTGGTAGTGTTCGCCGATGCCGTCGGACCCGGTGAAGCGGGGTTTTCCGTCGACGAAGCAGATGTCGCCCCCGTCGCACTCGACGCCCACGATAGAGTCGGCGCGGCCGAATTCGTCGCCTGCTGCCAGGCCGGTGCCGGCAAAGGCCCAGTGATCCGGCTCGACGACGCGGAAGAAGCCGTATGCACCAGAGGTCGGGGCGATAAATTCCCCGGGCACGCCGCTTTTGGCATGGACGCTGGCGGTATAGGAGACGCCGATGGTGCGCTGGCGCATATTTTCTATGGCGCACAGGAAGGAAGTGGCGGGGTCTGCCGGGGTGCCGAGGGGCTTTTCCTTGTAGCGGGTCTTGGCGCAGTAGAGCTGGCGCCCCGCGGCCCGGGTTTCGACCACGTGCCAGAAGGCATTGCCGGCGAATACCAGCAGATGGCCGCCGCGGGCGACGAAATCCTGCAGCTGTTGGCACTCGTTGCGACTGGTGTATTCGCCGTGGCCGATGCGCAGGTGGGCGCGATAGCCTTCCAGGATGTCCGGTTCGGCATCGTGGTCGGCGTTTACGCAGTAGTCCACCGCGTAGCCCGCCGCTTCCAGCCACGAGGTGAAGAATTGGTCCCAGGCGTAAAAGCCGCCCATGAAGTCCGGCGGCAGCGGCCTTTCGAAGCTGAGCAGTTCGCTGTGCTGCCGCTGGCTCGATATATAGGGAAAGAGGCATTTGCCGCCGACGGGGTTATAGGCATTGTAGGTATTGGTTTCGATGGTGAGGAGGATGGGCGCCCGGGGAATTTTGGGGCGTACTACGAAGAGGATTTCCCGCGGCCCCTGGGCGCTGGGAAAACTGGCTATGTAGACGCCGCTTTTCCAGTCTTCGGGCACGGCGAATTCAACCGTTGCAGGCCAGGCGAAGCCATCCCTGTAGCCGCATTCCGGCACCGGGTGAAGGGCGCCGTGGAGATGGTTTATTTCTTTGACCAGGCGTCTGCTGGCGCCTTCGTGGAAAATGAAGATATCGTAGTAGGATCTGGAATTAGAGATGTGGAAGGCGATGCGCTCGCCCTGGCGCACGCTCAGCGGCGAGGCGTAACCGCCTTCCCGCAATTTCCAGTAGCGCGGCGCGTCTTCTTCGTAGTGGGCAAAGATATGCTCTCGTTTCATGGCGGTTCCCTTTTGAAAGTTCTACTCTCTCGGCAGGCCTGCGAAGCCGGGTCGTGCGGCTCTCGGGTTTGCGGGTGTCTCTTCGCGGCCGTCGAGCGCGGCGGCCCCCAAAGAAGAAAGGCTTTTACTGCCGCCGCCGCGACAGCGCATAGATTCCGTAGGCGGCCAGCAGCAAGAGCAAGTACACCTCGCCGCCGAAGGGCACGGTGAGGTTGGTCTTATCGCTCTTGGTATCGGTTCCCTCGCCGGTGCCAACGCAGCCGGCGCAGCCTGTCACGGTGACTGTCAATGTTGGATTGTAGGTGATGGATATAATAGCGGAAGCTGGGCCGGGGCTTTGCGGCTGGAACTGGATGTCCACCGTGGCGGAGGTGCCGTCGTTGATCGTAAAGGGCGTCGTGGTGAGGACGGTAAACTCCGGGGCATTGGACGAAACGATGGGGTCAACTGTCACTATCGCGCCGGTATTATTGGTCAGGGTTATTTGCTGCTGGTTGATCGAGGAAACTGCTACGTTGCCGAAAGCGAGGACGCTGGGAGTAATGCTGATGGTGCCTTCGCCCGTCATGTTGACAGTAGTCGGCGAAGTGGGCGCGTTGCTGGTGATCGTCAGGGTTTCTGCCTTTACGCCACCCGATGTCGGAGTGAATTGGACATCGAAGGTATTGCTACCGCCGGCGGGCACCGTCAGTGATGTTGTGCTGGGTACGAATTGCGCGTCGCTGGAGACGATACCGCCAGGGTTGATAGTCAGTGCCGATCCCCCCGAATTGGACACGGTGACAGTGATCGTCGAGGTCACGCCTACCGCGACCAAACCGAAAGCGATGGGATCCGGGGAGACCGAGATGCTGGGGACGCCGCCGGTGACGATGATATTGCGGCTCTGGGTATTGGAGGGGTCGCTGCCGTCGTTGACGGTAAAGGTGACAGTGCGGGTATTGTTCGGGGGATTGGCATTGATATTCTCGTAGGTGACGGTCCGCAGTGCAGTTTCGTAATTGGCCACGGAGGCGGTCCCCGTGAGGCTCAGTATCCCGGTGCCGCTGTTGTAGGCACCGGCGGTGATGCCCAGTTGATTGGTGAAGGCCAATCTATCGTCGGCGTCGAGGTTGCCGGTGATCTGTATGGTGGCGCTTTCTATATCGGTGTCATCGATATCAGAAACGGCCAGGCTGGCGGTGATTGGGGTGGCTGGATCACTGGCGCTGTAGGCCAGGGCGCTGCCCTCGATACTGGCCAGCACGGGCGCGTCGTTGACGGCGCTGACGATGATCCGTGCGTCTTCGAAAGCCGTGGAGTAGGCGTTGGTGCCGCCGTTGGTGCTGACGTCGACCCCGCTGGCGCCTTCGGCATTGGAGTCGGTTCCGTCCCAGGCGCGGAACGAGATACCGGTGGTGAGGGTGCCGTTTTCATTGGGGTCGGGCACGAAGCGGATCCTGGTGTCGGCATCGGCCGCGAGTAGGAGGGCGGAGGTGTTGAGAACAGCGGGAATATCGTTCCAGGTGGTTCCGTTGATGGCGTATTGCCAGTTGCCGTTGGGGCTGGTCTCGTCGATGGCGATGACGGCAATGCCCTCGGGGTCGCCATCGACGTCGGTGATGGGGTCGCCGGCGTTGGCCGCCGAAGTGGCGATGACGGCCGAGACCAGATCGCCGGCGGGATTGGTTGCGTCCTCGGCTATGGTGGTAAGGTTCATGGTGCCGGAATTGTCCAGGACGGGGGCGTCGTTGACGGCGGTGATGCTGATGTTTCGAGTGACGCTGTTGGAGGGGTCGGTGCCGTCGTTGACGATAAAGGTGACGGTTCGGGTGGCGGTGCTGGGGTCGTCGGTGTCGGTATTCTGGTAGGTGACGGCCCGCAGTGCGGTCTGGTAGTTGGCCACGGAGGAGGTGCCCGTGAGGGTCATCAGTCCGGTGGAGGAGGTGAAGGAGCCGGTGATGCCCAGTTGGTTGGCAAAGGCCAATACGTCCTCTGTGTTGTCGAGGTTGCCGGTGATCTGTATGGTGGCGCTTTCGAGGTTGGTGTCGTCGCTATCGGCCGTGGTGAGGGTGGCGGTGATTGGGGTGGCCGCGCCGCCTTCGGTGTAGCTCAGAGCTCCGGCCTCGATATTGGCCAGCACCGGCGCACTGTTCTCGGCGGGGTCGTCCGTGATCGTCACGGTAATCATCTGGGTGTCGGATTCGTTCGTGCCGGCGGCATCGGTCGCCGAGACCTCAACGAGGCAGGTGAGTCCCGAGCTAAATACCGCAGTGGCGCAGGGCGGCGATTCGTAGTCGGGGGCCGATGAGAAGGTCAGCACCCCTGAGCCATCGAGGTTGAACAACGCCTGATCGGCGCCGCCTGACTTCGCGTAGGTGATGCCATCACCATCGCTATCGGTAGCGTTGACGTCGGTCACCGCCGTCGTATTTTCGACTACGCTCAGCTCGACATTCGTCAGCCCGTTGTCGCTGGTGATGTAGGGTGGAAGGTTGGTCTCGTCGGTTTTTTGTATCTGGCCATCATTGCCGACCACCAGGGCGCGGGTGCTGGTATTGTCGTAGACGACATCGTTCATGTCATCGCTGTGGCCGAGATCGTTGTCGAAATCCCAGCTGTTGAAACCGCTCCCGCTATCGGTCGATTCACCAGCCGTGCCATCCAAGTCACCGTCCCGGCCGGTTGAATAGGCCACGTCTCCGACCAGTGTGACCGCGGAGATAATATCATCCGGATTCGTGCCGGGGATGGTGGCCTGTTCCCAGTCGACGCCGTCATTGGTGGAGTACAGGATGACGGCATCCATCATGTCCTTTCCACCAACGGCTACGGCATCGCTGCCCGAAATACTCACGTCGAAGAGTTCCTCGTCGGGGTCCCCTGTTCCGACGCCTATATTGGGTGCCAGGGTCCAGTTGGCGCCATCATCGTTGGAGTAATAGATTGCGGACTCCATATCGTCCTTGCCAATGGCCAGGGCGAGAGTGCCGTCGTAATCCACGGCATTGAGGTCTTTGTCCAAGTCGTTGGTAACAGTGGCCGAGGTCCAAGTTTGGTATGGGGAGAGTCCGCAACCGCTCTGGCAGCTGTAAAGGATCTGGCTGGCCATGCCTGCTTGTGTCCCAACAACAATTGCCTTGCCGCCGGAGATCACCACGTCCATGAAGTCCGAATCAGCCGTGGTGCCGATAAGGGACCAGTTTGCCCCGCCATCGGCGCTGACTATAATCGTTCCTTCCATCATGTCCGTTTCGCCGACTGCGATCGCGTAGGTACCGTCGAAAGCCACCGCATTGAGATTCTCAGAGTTCGGAGTGGACATGCTTGCCCAGGCGTCGTCGGCGTCGGTGTATCTCAGGACGATGCCGCCCGCTCCCACTGCCAGGCCTATGCCCAGATTGCTAGCGGGTCCCACGGTGTCGTCGTAGACCACATCGTTTAACAGCGAGCTCACCGGAGTGACCACCTCGGTGAAAGTTTCGCCCCAGTCCGTGCTTCGATAAATGGTACCAGCGGCACCTACGACGATGAAGACGCTGCCAGACTGGGTTAGCGCCTCGAAATCATCATTGGTATTATTTGGAGACTCCGTGACGTTCGACCAGGTCACGGCATCGAGCCGTGCGCTCGAGAGTCCCACTGCGCCCAGGGCAAGGACTAGAATCGGAATCAGTCGTAGCGCTAGAGCGCTCCGCATCCTCGGCCGGGTGGCCCGGGATGGGGGTGGCAGCGACTCATTCCTATATTTGCGACAATAGTACATATATGTAGTATCGGTTGGTATTACTATATACTAAAACCTAAAATCACATATTTTTCACCACTTAGCCGGGCAAAATACAATCCGGATAAGCCGGTGCAAAGCCTTAAAAGGCAGCCGGTTGTGGCATCGAGACACGCCCGGATGAAGAGGATTCAGATGATGGTGGTATGGGGGAGTTGCTACTTGTCGAAGTCGCTTCCGCTCTGCAGCTGGCGCAGGGCAGATTCCAATTGGCCCTTGGTTGTGTTGAGCCCGTGGATGCGGTTGCGGAGCAGGTTCAGCTGCTGGCGCTGTTTGTCGATGATGGCGGTGCTGGCCAGGCGGTTGTCCTCCAGTTCGCTGCTCAGCTGCTGAATTTGCTGCTCGCGGGCCTGGAGTTCCTTTTTCAAGAATGCGTTCTCCCGCTCCAGTTCGGAATTGGAGCCGAAGCGGCTAGCGGGATACGCTGGTGCGGGGAGATCTTCCTCTGCACTGGCGAAGATCGCGTGGTATTCGGGTGTGCCCTCTGCCCTTTGCCGCCGCAGGATGTGGTCGTCGGGTGCTTTGCCCTCTGCCTTTTCGAGCTCTTCGATCCGTTCCTCGTGGCGTTTGATCCTGTACAGGGCCTGTTGCCCGGCCAATTTCAGCTCTTCGTTTTCCCTTTCGAGTTCTTCGAGGTTCTCCTCCAGCTCTTTTATCTGGTGCGGGAGCAGCTGGTACGAGCTCTCGTCTTTGCCGTCCAGGTGCACCGCTGCGGGGATTTCTTCCGGCTCCAGGTCGACGATTTCGTCGACCTGCCTTTCAATGACTTCAGTCAGCCTGGAAAGGCCTATCTCATCCAGCTTTTCCCACTTTTTCGTGCCAAAGCCGCAGGCGTCCAGAAGCTGGGGTACCGGCTTGAGGTTCAAATCGTCGAAGACCTGGAGAGAGGCGCTGAACTCGGCTTCCCACTCGGGGGAGTACTTCTGGGGCAGGGCGTCGAGATGCTGGGGAAATGCCTCTCTTGATTTGTTGTAATGGCGCGCAAAAATCTGTCCGACCATTCTCTGGTAGATCCGATTTTTCACCTGCGTTTTTTGCAGCCTTCTTTTCAGCCCCTGCACTTCTCGGGAGGTCTTTTTGCTCTGGTGCAGCATATTTTCCCGCAGTTGACACCAGAATCCTCGGACCAGGGCCGCCGGATTCCCGAATTTATTGCGCGGCTTCGATGAAAGGGGCATTTTTGCCAAAAAACCTCGTTTCTTCAGCTTAATATACCCTGGTCCCACCGTCGGTCCGCGCACCCAGCATCCGGTTCCTTGCCGGGGTCGCGGGCAGGGTCAAGCACAAGAGATCCGACCCATTATTGGATTGGAAAAAATTATCACCATGATTTTGTTTATAATGTAATTAGGCCAATATATACAGTAATTAAATAATAGGCCAGTAGAAATTGAGAGCATCCCCTTGGTGGCATCGACAGCGGCCGCAATACGCCGGTGGAGCGGGCGGTCCGAGCATAGATTGGCGGCGGCCGAAATCCGAACTGTTGCGCGCGCGGCGCCGTTTTAGCCGCTGAAATCCGCCTTTGGTGCCGCCGGGGGCTTGGCTAATATCTTCTATTTTATTACAATTAATAGGTTGTTTTTAAAGTGCTTATATGCGTTCATCGGACGCTGTCCGACAAAGGGATTTTGCCGGCTGTCGCCGCCGAGCGCATCGGCGAGCAGGGTCGGAGCTGCTGACAAGGCGCTATGAAAATAAAGAAAAGATGCAACGGGACCACGTCGCGCCCATGACCGAATTGATCAAAACCTCGGTCCGCGACCTGGTTGGCTTTGCCCTGCGCCGCGGCGATCTGGGCGCCGCCGGTTTTGCCAGCACCTCGCGGTTGGTCGCCGGCACCCGGGGACATCAACAGGTGCAGCGGGCGCGCCCGCCCGGCTACCAGATGGAAGTGCCAATCTCCCACACCGTCGAAACCGAGGGGTTGGCGCTGGAAATCAGCGGCCGCATCGACGGCCTTCTGGTCGACGAAGATCGGGTCCTGGTCGAGGAAATTAAAACCACGCACCGCGATCTCGATCCCGCCACCCCGGACAATCCGGCCCACTGGGGCCAGGCCAGGGTGTACGCCTATATGCTGGCGCTCCAGGACGACCTCGACCAGGTCGATATCCAGCTCACCTACCTGCACCTGGACTCGGGGGCGACCTGGGAGGACCGCCGCACCTTCGGCCTCGACGAACTGGCGGCCTTCTTTGCCGATATCGTCGCGCGCTATTTGCACTGGGCGCGGATTTACCACAACTGGCGCCACGAGCGCGACCAGTCCATTGCCACCCTGGAGTTTCCCTTCCCCGCCTACCGCCCGGGGCAGCGGCAACTGGCCGTGGCCGCCTACCGCAGCATCGAGGCCCGGCGCCGGCTCTTTGCCCAGGCGCCCACCGGCATCGGCAAGACCATCTCCACCCTCTTTCCCTCCATCAAGGCCCTGCAGCAGGGCCACGCCGAGAAAATCTTCTACCTGACCGCCAAGACCAGTGGGCGCCTGGTAGCCGAAAAGACCTTTGAGGCGTTGCGCCGCAAGGGCCTGCGCTGCAAGAGTCTCACCCTCACGGCGCGCGACAAGATCTGCTTTAATCCCCAGGGCGAGCCCTCCTGCGATCCGGAGCAGTGCGAGTATGCCATCGGCTACTACGACCGCATCAACGAGGCGCTGGAAGAGCTCTTTGCGCAGGACGCCTTCACCCGCCCGGCCATCGAGGCGGTGGCGCGTAAGCACAAAGTCTGCCCCTTCGAGTTTTCCCTGGATCTGTCGCTGTGGGCTGACGCCATCATCTGCGACTACAACTACGTCTTTGACCCCAGGGCGTACCTCAAGCGCTTTTTCCTGGACAACGCCGGCGACTACGCCTTTTTGATCGACGAAGCCCACAATCTGGTAGACCGGGCGCGGGAAATGTTCTCGGCCGAGCTCTACAAGCTGGACGTCCTGGCTCTAAAGCGCATGGTAAAAGAGGATCACCCCACCCTCGGTCGCCGCCTCGATAAACTCAATGCCACCTTGCTGCACTACCGCAGGCTCTGCGGCGACGAGGGCGATGGCCAGACCTGGGCGAGCGCCGAGCTGCCCCACGATCTGCTGCCCCAGCTGCGGGATTTCGTCGCTGCGGCCGAGCCCATCCTGGGCCGCAATATGCCCTCGTCCTACCGGCGGGAGCTGAGCGAATTTTACTTCCAGGCGGTGGCTTTTCTGCGCATTGCCGAGTTGTTCGACGACCACTATATCACCTATGTGGAAAAAATCGGCAGGGACGCGCGCCTGCGGCTGTTCTGCCTGGATCCCTCCAGGCAGATCCGCGCCGCCCTCAAGCGCGGCACCTCGGCCCTGTTCTTTTCGGCGACCCTGACGCCGCTGGAGTACTTCCGGGTAATCCTGGGCGGCGACGAGGAGGATGCCCTGCTCAATCTGGAATCCCCCTTCCCGCCCGAGCATCTGCATTTGTCGCTGGGCGATCACATCCAGACTACCTATAAAAAGAGGGATGAATCCTACGACGAGGTGGCCGCGGCGATCGCCGCCCTGATCAGCCAGAAGAGGGGCAACTACCTGGCCTTTTTTCCCTCCTACCGCTATATGGAGGAAGTGGCCGGGCGCTTTGCCGCGGCCAATTCCGATGTCGAGATCCTGGTGCAGCAGAGCGGCATGTCCGAAAGCCAGCGCGAGGATTTCCTGGCGGTGTTCGACGCCGACAACCCGGAGACCGTTCTGGGCTTTGCGGTCATGGGCGGGATTTTCGGCGAGGGCATCGATCTGGAAGGCGAGCGGCTGGTGGGTGCGGCGATCGTCGGCGTGGGGTTGCCGCAGATTTGTCTGGAGCGCAACCTGATCCGCGCCTACTACGACGCGCGCGAGATTTCCGGCTTCGACTACGCCTATACCTATCCGGGCATGAACCGGGTGTTGCAGGCAGTCGGCCGCGTCATCCGCTCGGCCGAAGACCGCGGCGTGGTGCTGCTGCTCGACGAGCGCTTCGGGCAAGCGCGTTATCGCCGTCTTTTCCCCCCCTACTGGCGGCCGCCGCAAGCGGCCCGCAGTCCCGCCCATATCAGCAAAGCCGTCGAGGGGTTCTGGCAGCGCCGGGGATAGGCGACTTTCTCCTTGCCCGCGGCGCTGCAGCCCTTGATCGGGGAACTGGAGCAGAAAGTCGAGGACGCCATCAGCGCCGCGGTACAGCGCGGCGTCCTCAATGCGGCAGATATTTTTGCCGGGGCGCCGTTCAGCACCCGGCTGGGCCAGGTAATCGCGGTCTGTGCAGAGCCCAACTGGCTGTGGCAGGAGGTGCACGGCAAGCAGCACAAAAGCGCCGGCATGTTTAGCCTGCGGACCTGTCCGTCTCTGCTCGATGCCGTGGAGTCGCTCATCGGCCCCGAAATCTTTGCCCATCCGCAAACCGTGCTGCGCGCCAAGCTGCCGGACCACGCGGAAACCGTGGTGCCGTGGCACCAGGATCTGGCGTATCTCAAACCCGAAGAGGCGGGGGATACCCTGGTAGTCAATTTGTGGATCCCCCTCGTCGACGCCACCGCCGCCAACGGCTGTATGCAGGTGCTGCGGGGCTCGCATCGGGCCGGCTTGCTGCCGCACGACCAGCGCGAGACGATCTACAAAGGCATCGCCGAAGAAAATTTGCCGGAGGGCGAAATAGTGACCTGCGAGGTGGCTGTGGGGGATGCGCTGCTGACCATGGAACGGGTATTGCACCGCTCTATTCCCAATACCACACAGACGGTCCGCTGGAGTCTCGATACGCGCTATAGTCGCCTTGGTCTGCCCACCGGCCGCAAACGGGTGCCCGGCTTCGTGGCCCGCAGCCGCGCCGCACCCGAGCGCGTCGCCCGCTCGCACCGCGACTGGGTCCAGGCCTTTGTCGAGGCCGGCCTCGATCCAAGGGAGAAAAGGCACTGAGGAAAAGCCCTTAGCCAGTCCTCGGGAATGATTGGCCGGAAACTCACTGGAGCAAAGCATAAATGGACTGCGAGCAAGGAATCGAGGCGACCGAAAAACAGATCGCAATGGCGCGGTAATTGCGCCACTCATTCCGGCGCGATGGCCCGCGGCCCGCCTATCACTTTTTGCCGCCCACGGCCTGAATGATATCAACGGCACCCTGGTCTGGCAGGGCCGCTACCACATTTTCTACCAGTACAACCCCGATGCCGCTTTACTGGTAGCGGATCCAGTGGGGCCATGCTTCCAGCGTCGACCTGGTGCACTGGGTCCACCATCCCACCGTCCTGACTCCCGACCCCGAGGGCTCCGACCGCCAGGGCTGCTACCGCAGCGGGGCCTTCATCGATGAAGAAGGCGTCCCGACCTCTATCTACTACGGCCCACCCGAGGGCATCTGTCTGGCCTCCAGCCAGAACGAGACTTTTTATCCGGCGCTCCACGGCCGCTATCTTTGGGAGCAGGCATCACACAGATAGGGCGGTGACGAGGAAGGAAATGAGGATGAAACCCACATTGCGTGCTACCAGCCACCACCAGGTGTTGTAGCGCAGCGCGACCCAGGCGATCAGCGCGGCGTGGGCAAGCAGGCCGAAGATCATGTAGAACGACATCCGCACCAGCACCTGGTGCCACGGCGGCTGGGAGAGCTGGGCGTGGGCCCAGGGCGGCAGCAGCTCGGCATAGCGCTCCATCAACACAACCAGCAGGGGATTGCCGCCGATGTAGGCGACGAGAAAGATCAGCGCCGAGACGGTGCTGATGACCACGGGCTTGAACTTGAAGAAAATGGGGTCGTTGAATTTGTAGGAAAGGCCGCCGAAGAGGAGAAAGAGGGACACGTAGATGAGGGAAAGCTCGTCGATGCCCCCGAGCAGGAAATAACTGTAGAAAAGTTCCACAGCAGCGGCCAGCAGGGCGCCGATCAGGGCGTATTTGAGCTTGCCGAGGCTGTCGAAGACGACGAAGATGAGCACCGGCACCAGGTCGATCAGCAGTATGGACCAGTCCATGGGCGATCAATCCCTCAATGCATTCCCCGGCGTCGGCATGGGGGGGTGGAGGCGATGATCGTCGCCGACTGCAGTTGGGCCAAACCCAGGGCGCGCGCCGCCAGTGGGTCTATTTTTTTCATCGCCGCGCTCAAATATAGCCGGGCGAGGTGAGGATGTCGGCCTGGTCGCGCAGGCGTTCGAGGACGTGATCGGGGTATATGGACATGCGCTGGAAGGGCAGATTGTCGCGCCCTATAGCGGGCATGTAGTTGAAGAAAATGGAGCGGCGGATCGACTCGTTGGTAACGGGAAAGGCGTTGTGGGTCATGCCTTCGGAAAAGATGATCACATCGCCGGGCGCTGCCAGCACCGGCTCGGCCATGGGATTTTTGCTCGCATCGCTCATGTCGAAGGGACAGGAAAAATTGGCCTTGTGGCTGCCGGGAATTGCCGCGAAGGGCCCGTTTTCGACCCGGGTCATATCCGAGAGGATCACCACGCTCTTGGTGCTGCTGCAGGCAAAGCGCTGGTTGGTGTGGTCGTAGGCGTAGTAGATGTCCCGGTCCACCGGATAGCCGCCGTTGTGAAGGCCGCCGCCGATGCAGGGCCCCACCTTTTCGATGTAGTAGGTGGCCGAGATAAATACGGGGCCGCCGGCGAAGGTAGTGTGAATGGCCTTGAGGACCGGGTCGCGCACGATGAGGTCGAATTTGTCGGTGCCGCAGAGGGCGTGATCCACCCTTCCCACCCCCCCGTTCGTGGGATTGAGGCGCCGGTCCGGGCGGTGCTCGCCCTTCCAAAACGGGTGTTCCGGGTCGATCATGGCCGGTGCCAGACCATAGCTGGCGATGCCGAGTTTGACATAGGTTTCGTAGTCGATGGGGATGGCCTGGAGTTCATCGATGCCGGCGTGCAGTTCTACAAGGGCGTCCGCATCGTAGTGCTGCTTGAGTACGATATAGCCCTGGAGGTCGAACTCGTACTTTTGTTCGGGGGTCAGTTCATAAGCTGGAGTGGTTTCACTAGACGACATGGCTATTCCCTCCTCTTGCGGAAATGATATCTGGTGCTGTGCTCGCGCCATACCTGGTGGCCATTCGGGTGACTGGTATTCCCGCCGGCGCGGTATGGCAATTTAATAATAAGCTCGAAACAAAACGCGCGCACTAGCGCAAGCCGTTTCCACCCGGAGTGACTCGACCATTGACCGCGTCCTGAAAGCAGCTTTACTTTTCCCCCTGCGAGGCCGTTGCTGGACTGGGTTCCTTTGCGGCCAATCCCAATCTGCTTCCCGAGATACAGCACAAGGTGGATGCCATGTTGATCATCGACTGCCATGCGCACGTCACTTCGCCCGACGAGAAACGCTATCCGCTCAAAGAGAATCCGCGCGCGATTCCAGGCGGCAAGGGTGCGGCCCAGGATCTGCGCGAAATGAGCCTGGCCAACGGCGTCCGCGCGGTGCGCGCCGTGCACACGGTATCGTCCTATGACTACGACAACCGCTATTTATGCGCTGTGGCCAGGGAAAATCCGGACTGGATTGCCGGCGTTTGCACCCTGGAACCGGACGATCCGCAAAGTCCGGAACTGCTGACGCGGTTCGTCCGCGAGGACGGGGTCAGGACGCTGCGCAGTACGCCCGGAAACCAGCGCGCTACCTTCGACCACGACGGGGTGCGCAAACTCTGGCGAACCTGCGTTGAAGTAGGGGCCACGGTCGACGTGTTCCTGATGCAGCCGGGTCACGTCGAAGGCGTCGAAAAACTGCTGCGCGAGTTTCCCGACCTGATCGTCGGCTTTTGCCACTGCATGGACCTGAAACCCGGGCCGTTTTACGATCAAGTTCTGGGCGCGGTCCTGCGGCTGTCGAAATACGACAACCTGTACGCCAAGGTGGATTTTATCAGCACTGGCTCGGAGAGCGGTTTTCCTGGCGAGGATTTGCACGCCGCCGCGCTCGAGATCATCGCGGCCTACGGCCCGGAACGCTGCGTTTGGGGCAGCAATTTTCCCAACAGCCTGTGGACGCCGGGATTCACCTACGCCCAGCATCTGCAGATTTTCACTGAGATCCTGCCGCTGAGCTCCGCGGCCCGCGCCCAGGTGCTGGGTGAAACCGCGCGCCGCCTGTGGTTTCCGAATCTTTGCTAGGCGGCCGTACGGGTGTTTTTGGGGGTTCTCCGGCTCCCGCGGCAAGGGCCGGGATCTGTCAACGCGGGCCGGACGAGCTGAATTGCCCTCTATCGCCGCCGATTTCCCACCCTTGCGGACAGGAGAAAAAATGACTCGAGCAGGCAAAGCCACTGCATCCGGCACGTCTTTTTCAACCTTCATGGGGCTGCCGTACTGCCCGGAGTTGGCGCAGCTGCAGGCGGCGGCCGTCATCCTCGGTGTACCTGTGGCCACCCCCTATCCCGGCTCCGGTCTCTTCGCCGCCGGTGCGCCGGCGGCCCTGCGCGCCGGCATTGCATCCTACAGCGGCCATCTCGGCCATTACGATTTCGAAATAGGCGGATCCTTGCAGGAGGAAGCCTACGGAGCCGTCGTCGACGCCGGCGACCTGGCGGCGAGTGCAGCGGATTTCGCCGCCAACCGGGAGGCCATAAGCGGCGCCGTCCGCAGCATTCTGGAGCGGGGCGCCGCCCCCCTTGTGCTGGGCGGCGACGACTCCGTGCCGATCCCCGTTCTGCAGGCCTACGAGGGTCGGGGGCCGGTGACGATTCTACAGATCGATGCCCATATAGACTGGCGCGACGAGGTCAATGGCGAACGCTACGGCCTGAGCAGTAATATGCGCCGCGCCGCTGCAATGCCCTGGGTCGAGAATATCATTCAGGTCGGCATGCGCGCGGTGGGAAGCGCGCGCCGGCGCGAGTACCAGGAGGCACTGGATTGGGGCGCCCACATTATCACCGCCCGGCAGCTCCATCGCGCGGGCATCGAGCCGGTGCTGGAGCTGATTCCCGCGGACAGTGCCGTGTACGTGGCCTTTGACTGCGATTCTCTCGACTCGAGCATTATGCCGGCGGTACTGGCGCCGACGCCCGGCGGCCTGCTCTACTGGGACCTAATCGATTTGCTGCAGGGAGCGGCGGATAAAGCAGAGCTTTGCGGTTTCAGTCTGGTTGAATTCGCTCCTGAGAAGGACCGCGACGGCAATGCGGCGCTGACCGCGGCCCGGATCGTATTCAACGCCGCCGCGCTGCTGGCGAAAAAGTCCCGGGGTGCGTCCGGATCGCCGGGCTAGGCGCGCCCGTTCAATCCAGACTGAGGGCATAGCGGAAGCCAAAGTCGCTGAACTCTTTGTCGGGCGCCAGGCTGCTGCGCGCGGCGCAGCGGGCAAAGCAGATGGCGTGGCGCCAGGAGCCGCCGCGCGCCACGCGGCGCACCCCGGTTTGCGGCCCCGGGGGATTGCGATAGGGCGATTCGAGGTAATAGGAGGGGTCGTAATAGTCGGCGCACCACTCGTGGACTCCGGCCGCCATATCGTAGAGGCCATAGCGGTTCGGGCCTTCCGTGCCGACCACATCGAGCGCCCTTTCCCTGCCGCCTTTGTGGTCCTTCGGCAACTCATTGCCCCAGGGGTAGTCGCAGTTCTCCAAAGCGCCCCGGGCGGCTTTTTCGCGCTCGGCCTCGGTCGGCAGCCGGTAGGGTTTGCCGCTCGCATCGGCCAGCCATTTACAGTAGGCCATTGCAGCGTTCCAGCTGGGACCGGCGACCGGCTGGTCGGGATGCTGAAATTGCGCCGCCTCCCAGAAGCGCGGGGGCGGGTGGCCGCTCGCGGCGATGAAAAGGGCGTATTCGCGGCGGCTGACCGGATAGCGGGCGATTGAGAATGCATCCACCCAGACGCGGTGGACGGGCGTTTCGTTAGCGCCGCCGTCGGTGCTGCCCATGTAGAATTCGCAGCCGTCAATTGGGCTCATGGGCGCTTCTATGAATGCCGTTCCGCTCATATCCGTTTTGCCGCCGCTGACTCTGTCCTAGAGCCGGTCTTTTCCCTCCGTCAGCCATTCCAGATCGAAGTGTTCCCAGGTGATTTTCTCGCGCGGATTCTCGTCGCCGCGTTCGTAGAGGCAGGCCAGCGTCCGGTCCGGCAGCACGGTCAGGCACGAATAAGCCGCCGGGCCCGGGTGCAGGACCCGGGCCACGGGCCAGCTCAGGCCCTCGTCGTAACTGAGCCGCACGGTCATATTTTCGCGCGCCCGAGGGCTGGCCGGATTGGCAAAGAGCAAGCGGCTGCGGCCGCCCTCGGCGGCACTGGTGAAGCGGCGCAGGCTGGCCTGGCAGATGGGCTCGATCAGGGCCTCGTCGCGCTCCAGCGCCGACCAGCTCAGGCCGCCGTCGGCGCTGTAGGAGCGGACCCGGGTGCGGTGGGCCGGATCGTAGTTGCGCATATTCAGCAGCAGGCGGCCGTCGTCCAATTGCGCCACTTCGCACTCGTTTACCTGATCTGTGGGGGTGGAGCCGCCCAGTGCCCAGCTCGAGCCGCTGTCGTCGCTGTAGATGATGTGGGAATAGTATTTTTTGCTGCCGGCCTCAATGTGGTCGCAGGGAATGGTCAGACGGCCGCTGGTCTGCTGGATACCGGCTCCCGGGCCGGTGGCGTACCAGGTCCAGTCGGGTTTTTTGGTAGTGGCGCTGAGGTCGGTGGGCGCGCTCCAGCTCAGGCCATCGTCGACGCTCCGGCTCAGCCATACGGTGCGGCTGCCCCGGCTCGTCCCGGCGATGATCTGGGACTCGACATCGGTGCCCAGATTGTGGGTCATCAGCAGGCAGATGGCACCGCTTTTCTGGTCCACCACCGGACAGGGATTGCCGCAGGTGTGGCCCGGGTCGTCCCAGACGATGTGCAGATCCGACCAGCTGGCGCCGCCGTCTTCGCTGCGCTTGAGCAGCAGGGCGATGTCGCCGCTGTCGTGGCTGTCGTTCTTGCGGCCTTCGCAAAAGGCCAGCACCGTGCCTTTTACAGTTGTGACCACGGAGGGAATCCGAAAGGTGTGATAGCCCTCCGTGGCGCTGATGAAGAGATCTTTCTGAGCGTGCATAAAATACCTTGACTTTGAAAGTGCTGGGGCTCAATCCCCGGGTAGCTCGACGACGACTTCGCGGCCCTCTTGCGCCGACTGGTAGAGCGCGTCGAAGATGGCGTTGCTGTAGAGAAAAGTGTCTCCCGGCACGGGTGATGGGGTGCCGTTCCGGATGGCCTGGACGAATTTGCCCACCGCGTAGGCTATTTCGGTGCTGCCCGCGGGCAGCACCGCGGGCGTGACGTCCTGCAAATCGCCGTAGCCGCCTTGCGTTATCCGCAATCCGGGCGCCGGCGCAAAGGGGTAGATTTCGGCGGCGCCCTGCGCCCCGGCAATGCGTACCTGCCACTGGTCTTTGAAGTTGATCGCCCAGGAGTGGGCAAAGGACAGGGTGATACCGCCTTCCAGGCGCACGAAGGCGGTGCCGAAATCCTCCACCGAAAACGCCCTGGTGTCCCAGGTGGCATCGGCGGCGTGGCCGAAGATATTCGCCGCCGCGCCCGATACGGTGAGGGGGCGGGGATGTCCCATGAGGTAGAGGGCCGCATCCAGGGTGTAGATGCCATTGTCCATCAGGGCACCGCCCCCGGCCAGTTCCCGGCGGATAAAAGAGCGTCCCGGAATGCCGCGGTGCTGCCAGCCCAGGGCTTCGGCGTAGTACAGCGTTCCCAGGTCGCCCCGCGCAATCGCCTGGCGCGCGGCCAGCAGCTGCGGCATAAAACGCCACTTCATCTCCACCATCAAGAGTCCCGTGCTGGCCCTGGCGGCCTGTACCATTTCCCAGGCCTCGGCGGTGTTGGCGGCCATGGGTTTCTCCACCAGGACGTGTTTGCCGGCCTGCAGGGCCGCCACCACCGGGGCGCAGTGGGCCCGGGTGTAGGTGCAGACGCTGACCGCGTCCACCGCCTCCAGGTCCAGCAACTCGCGGTAGTCCTCGAAGGCGTGCTCTGCACCCCAGTTCGAGGCCGCCTCCCGGGCGCGTTGCGCGTCGATATCCGCCACCGCGACGAGG
>CAXFTV010000465.1:0-8522 GCA_964005845.1 uncultured bacterium | reverse complement strand
TGCAGCAGGCCAGCCCCTACCTGACCAAGATCGCCGTCGACGACTATATCGTGCCCGGCAAACCCGCCGGCCTGGGCGGCATCGTCCTGCTCTTCATCATCCTGCTGGTACTGCAGTTTGGCCTCGGCTACGCCCGCAGCTGGGCCACGAGCATGGTCGGACAGTGGGCGATGCGCGATGTGCGCCTGGCGCTTTTCAGCCGCCTGCAGCGTCTGCCGCTGCGCTTTTTCGACCGCACCCCGGTGGGCCGGCTGATGGCCCGCAACACCAACGACGTGGACGCGCTCAACGAGCTCTTCACCAACGGGGTGGTGTCGATGTGCAGCGAGCTCTTCACCATAGTCACGATTCTGGCATACATATTCTTTTTGAACATCGAAATGGGATTGATCACCGCCGCGACCCTGCCCCTGACCTTTCTGGCCACCCTGTGGCTGCAAAACCGGACCTTCGCGTCCTTCCGCGCGGCGCGCGTCCACTTCGGGCGCTTCAGCGCCTCGCTGCAGGAGACGATCGCCGGGATGGAAGTGGTGCAGCTCTTCGGCTGCGAAGAGCGCCGCGCCGGCCTCTTCGAGCGGGCCAATGGCGCCTACCTGGACGAGCGCCTGCGCAGCACCCTCTACCATTCGATCTATTTCCCCTTCATGGAGTTCTGCGCGGCGCTGCTGACGGCACTGATCCTGTGGTACGGCAGCGGCCAGGTTCTCCGGCAGGAGATCGAATGGGGCGTCCTGATCGCCATGCTCCAGTACGTGCCCCGCTTTTTCTGGCCCATCCGCAACATCGCCGAGCGCTTTGGCACCTTCCAGGTAGCCATGGCCTCGTCCGAGCGCATCTTCGAATTGCTCGACAGCGAAACCGAAGCGGCGGGAGGCGGCTGGCAGAGCGAGCAGGTCCAAGGTGAGATCGAGTTTCGCAAGGTGTTTTTCGCCTACCAGGAAGAGGACTGGATTCTGCGGGACGTATCGTTCAGAGCCGCGCCCGGACAGTCCATCGCCCTGGTCGGTGCCACCGGCGCGGGCAAGAGCACGATCATCCACTTGATCGCCCGCTTCTACGAAATCCAGCGCGGCGCCATCCTGGTCGACGGCGTCGATATACGGGAGTGGGACGTCGAGGCGCTCAGGCGGCGCATCGGCGTGGTGCAGCAGGACGTCTTTCTCTTCGCCGGGGATGTGGAATACAATATCGGCCTGGGCAAGGCGGACATTTCGCGCGCCCAGGTCGAGGCCGCGGCGCGCAGTGTAAACGCCGCCCCCTTCATCGAAAATTTGGCGGACGGATATGGCCATGTCGTCGCCGAACGCGGCGCTTCGTTTTCGGCGGGGCAACGGCAGCTGCTGGCCTTTGCCAGGGCGCTGGCCGCGGCGCCGAATATCCTGGTCCTGGACGAGGCCACGGCCAGTATCGACACCGAAACCGAGATGCTGATTCAGCAAGCGCTTCTAAAGCTCATGCAGGGGCGGACCTCGCTCGTCATCGCACATCGACTCTCGACCATTCGCACCGCCGACAAGATCCTGGTTCTGCACCAAGGACAGATCCGCGAAGAAGGACGACACGAAGAGCTGCTGGCACGGCGCGGCATCTACTCGCGCCTGTACCGGCTCCAGTACGAGAAAACCGCAGAGAACGAAAATCCGCCGGGCCGGGAGGAGGGCCGGGCGACACCGGACGCATAAGCACGGGGGAGTTTGAACTCATGCTCCGCCGCTTGCCAAAACCACTGCAGCGCATGCGAGGACGACGATGGACAGCAAGACCCGGCAGCAAATTCACGCAGCATACCGGCGGCAAGGGTATTATATTGTGCCGCGGCCACTGAGTTCAGCGGCCTTGCTAGACGCGGCCGCGGAAGGCATGGAAGCGGTCCGGAACCAGCGCTACGATACGGGCATGCCCCCTTCATCCCATCCGGGCTACGAGCCGACCAGACTGTGCAAGATCAACGATGTACACCTGGCCAACAAAGCGATTCGCGCCTTGCTCGAGGCACCGGTATTGGGGCAATGGGCCGCGGCCGTGACCGGTGCGCGCATGGTGCAGATCTGGGCTTCTCAGCTGCTCATTAAACCGCCCGGTTCCGCAGAGGCCGGCCATGTGGGATGGCATCAGGACCGCCAGTACTGGCAATTCTGGCAACAGCCGCACGGACTATTTACCACGTGGATCGCCTTGAGTGAAGTCGGGGCGCACAGCGGACCGATGCGCTTTGTGCGCGGCTCGCATCGGTGGGGCTTTTCGGGACGGGGAGATTTCTTCAGCGGCGACCAGGAGACCTTGCGGCAGCAGATCGAGATTCCGGCGGGGGAGACCTGGGAAGAAGTGCCGGTGATTCTGCCCCGCGGCGGCGTTTCTTTCCATCACTGCCTGACCTTCCACGGCAGCCATGCCAATATTGCGGACCTGCCGCGCTGCTCCATCGCGGTCCACATGCGCACCGAAAGCGCCCAGCCCGTCGAGGGCGATACCAATTATTACGTAGCGCACCTGGACGATCCGCACTACAGCCCGATCATTTACCAGACCTGAAGCGCCGCCGCCGGCCTTTGGCCTGCCGCTGGCTACGGCCTAAAGCCCCATATTATCCGCGCTGAAGAAATCGTTTGGCTGCCCGTTCTTAAAATCGTGTACCCAGACACCGCGGAAGAGGGTCTGCCGCTTGGGGGGCATCGTTTCGATGACTTCCAGGGGCAGGTTCATCTTGTGGTACTGTGATTCGGCCCGACTGTAACAGTTGAAAACGGCAATCCGCGGGCGTTCCTCGTTGGTCCACAGAGGCCCCGCATGACACACGCTCTCGGAAAAAATGACCACCGAGCCCGGCGGACAGACGTACGACTCGTAAAGGGGCGAGTCGAGCCCCTTGTGGGCTTCGTGAATGGGGAAGTTGGCCTTGTGCGATCCGGACATGAACAGGGTGCCGCCATCTCCTTCTCCAACCGGATTCAGCTCCCAAACCACGCGGGTGAGGCCGCTGAAAATACCGCGGTTGACGCACTGGTAGGCAAACATACCCGTACCGGTGCCGCCGCCGTGCGGCGCGATTCCTTCGAAGTCCGTCCCGCGCACCATGGTGAAGCCATTTTCGCAGCGGAAGCCATAACAGTCCTCGCTGCGATCCTGGGCCAGAATCTCGCGCAGCACGCCGACCACGACCGGATGATCGACCAGCATCTGCAATGGACCGCTCACGGCATAGCGCTCGAGCGGATCCAGGGACTCGGGATCTTCCCTCTGGGCGATTACGTGGGCCTTGAGGCGTTCGATTTCGCCGGCGCTCAAGACGCCGGGTATGGCGATCCAGCCCTTGAGATCAAAAATGAACTTTTGCTCCTCGCTCATGGGGATCGCTTCCACTGGATTGGCACTTTGTCTGGTCACGGGATCGTCTCCTATGTTCTTGGCGATACCAGTTATATCCGCCTGCTATTCCTGTTGCCATAGCGTCCTGTATTATACATAATATCAATAGTAAATTTTTTCATGTATTCAGACCAGGAGAACATTGTGGTGAAAAGCGAAGCGCGCAAATTTTACGACGAAAACGGCTATTACCTGGCGCGGGGTGTTTTCTCGGCCCGGGAAATAGGCTGCCTCGAAGAGGAATTCGATCGCATCGTAGAGCAGGTCGAGCGCAGCGCCGCACCGCATGCGGGACCCAACGCGGCAGCGGACAACGGCATCATATCGACGACCAACATACAGAAGTACTCGGCCCTCTGGTTGACCCGGGGACTGCTGCACAAAGGATTCCTAGACGCGGCGGAACAATTCATCGGGCCCGACATCGTCCTGCAGCGCACGAGCCTCTACGAAAAGAGGCAGGCGGAGGTCGTCGGCCCCTTCCGCATGCACCAGGACTGGATATACGGACCCATGCAGCAGGACACGATGGTTTCGGGCATGATCCACGTCCGCGCCACCACGGCGGCCATGGGCGCCCTGCGCGTCTACCCGGGCACCCATCACACGCGCATGGAAAATTGCCGCGCCGACGACGCCAGTGCCGCCTTTCACGAGCGCTTCCCGCTGGCGCGCGCGACGGCGATCGAGGCGGCGGCGGGCGATGTCCTGTTCTTCCACTACTGCCTGGTGCACGGTTCGATGTCCAACCAGACCAAAGAGCCGAGGAAAGCCGTGCACGTGAGGATGTTCTCGGGCCGCGACTGCTGCGAGAACGCGAACCAGCCCATCGAAAACCTCGTTCTGCGCGGCTGGAATTTTCACTCGGAGGTCCGCTCCTCGGCCTCGGCCAATGCATGAATCGGCATAGCGGCTGATTCGCTCCGGCTCGGGCGCCGATCGGGGCGCCCTTTTACACTCTCAACGAAGGACAAATTTATATGACGACACCGCGTTCTCTACAAAAATATTGCCGCGAAATTCTGCCGCTTCTGCTGCGGCAGAGCAGGGGCAAGCGCATGCTAGAAGCGGTGGCCGAAGTGGTAGAGACGGATCGCTGGAACTCCTTCGATAAATTTCGCGAAACCACCCGGACGCTGGTGCAGCGCTACGAGCAGACCGGGGCCGCCGCCGAGGTCTTTCCCGTGCAGACGGGCGGGCACATCGGCACGGGGCAATGGATCATTCGGGAGGCGGCCGATGTATGCGACGCCACAGTGGACGTGGTGGCGCCGCTGCGACAGCGCCTGCTGGACTATAGAGAAAACCCCTGGCACGCGGTGCAGTGGACGGCGGGCACGCCGCGCGAAGGCGTGCACAGCGAACTGGTGATTATGGATTCGCGCGCCGAAATCGAGCGCTTGCCGGCCGACGGCCTGGTGGGCAAAACCCTGCTCACCTCGCTAGATATCCGCAGTTCGATGCAGCTGATCGCCGACAAGGGCGCTACGGGCGTCATCACCGATATACCTGTCCGCGCCCTCCCCAATGCCACGGCCTGGACGAAGTTCGGCTGGGGCGGAGTGCCCATGGGGCATGCGACGGCGCGACTGGTGGGACTGGTGCTATCCCAGCGCGAGGGCAAAAAGCTGAGGCGACTGGCGCAAAAATTCGGCAAGCTGACCCTGTTCACCAAAGTAGACGTGCGCAAATACGTGGGCACCCACGATGTGGTCAGCGGTATCGTGCGCGGCGCGGAAAAGCCGGAGGAAGAGATCTGGGCCATCGCCCACAGCGGGGAACCGGGCGCCATTGACAATGCTTCGGGGGTGGTGCTGAGTCTGGAAATAGCGCAGCTGCTGGAAGATCTGATCGAGGCGGGCAAATTGCCCCGGCCCAGGCGCACCATCCGCTTGCTCAACGCCTACGAGTGCTACGGCTTTTTCGCCTACCTGGAAAGAGCCGAACGACCGCAGACGCCCCTGGCCGGCCTCAACATCGACAGCGTCGGAGCCAAGCCCGCAGTGTGCACCGGCCGCCTGGAGTGGCATTCCACCATGCCGATGTCGGCGCGCTTCGTCGACTGGGTGGGCGCGGCCATCCTGCGGGCCGCCTTGAAGCGGCAAAATCCCGGCTACCATCTCTGCCTGGAGCCCTTCCGGTCGACCGCCGACACCTTGATCGGCGATCCGCAGTACGGCTTTCCCTGTCCCTGGATCACCACCCACCAGCGCGGCCATGCCTTCGATGCCTACCACTCGTCCGCGGACACCGCGAACCTGCTCAGCGCCAGCGGCCTCAAGGTATGCGCCGCCAGCGCGGCGGCCTACCTGCACTATATGGCCGACATCGGCAGCCGCGAAGTGGGGCAGCTGGCGGCGGCCGAGACGCGCCGCATCCTGCGGCAACTCGACGGCGGCCGGCGCCAGCTACCGCGCCCTCAGGTGGACTACCTGCGCCAGGTGCACGCGACCAGCACGGCGCAATTGCAGCGCTTCCTGGACGCGGCTAGCGAAACTTCGCAGCACTTGCTCGCCGGCGCCGAAGAAGTGCGCCAGGCGGGCGAGAAAGCGGCGCGCAAAGAAAGCGAAAAGAGGTTGCCCGCCGCCGCCCGGCGGGTGCCGAAGCGGCAGGTGCCGCTCTCGCCGAGCGGGGACAATACGCCGCCCCATATCGGCCGCCGGATCAGTCGGACGGGTTTGAAGCCGTGGACCTTGTTCTGGGCGGACGGTCAGCGCAATCTGGCGGAAATCGCCGCCCTGGCTTCCTGGGACGAATGCGACGGCGTCTACTCGTCCGACGAAAAGGGTTATACGGAGGTAGATCTGGATAGGGTCATCGAGTTTTTCGCAGCCCACGAAGAGCTGGGCTATGTGCAGATGGACGCATGATATAAGCGCCTGCTTCTCCAGCACCCCAACGCCCTCGCTGCGGTGCTGAGCGGCAGGGAATAGCGTCGCAGCGAGCCGGTGCCCAGTAGTGTGCCCAGCAGCAGGGGGCGCAGGGGCTGGACCTCGCCCAAACTCGATGCTGTGTCTGCCGACCGCGTCACCGGATCTCCGGGCGCCGGGCCCGGTAGATTTCGAGCTGCCGGCGGAGGCGCTCGCTCAAACTGCGATTGGGCCTCGCCGCGACCATTTCGAGCGCCGTTTGAAGATGCTCGATGGCCCCTTCCAGGTCGCCCTGCAGCGCCAGGGCGTTGCCCATGTTGATATGCGCCTCGAAAAGACTGGGATCGACGCCCAGGGCCCGGCGGTAGTGTTCGATCGCCTCGGCGTAGCGCCCCCGGGACTTGAGGACATTGCCCAGGTTGTTCTGCACTTTGGCCTGATCGGGATTGATACCCAGGGCCTGGCGGTAGTGCTGGATCGCCTGCTCGGCGTCTCCCTGCCTGGCCAGGGCATTGGCCAGATTGACGTGGAGTTCGCCCAGGTAGGGAGCCTGCTTCAGGGCGCGGCGGTAATGCTGGATCGCCGTTGCGTGGCGCCCCTGTGAGCGCAGCACCTTGCCCAGGTTGTGATGGGCATCGGCGTAGTCGGGTTCCAGCGAGATGGCCTGTTCCAGGTGGCCTGCAGCCATGGCGAAGCGGCCGAGCTTGAGGTAGCTTTCGCCCAGGAAATTGTGCGTCCTGAAAGCGCCGGGATGACTTTTGACCCACTCCTCGTAATACGCCGTGGTCTTGTAGAGAAACTTCAACTCATAATCCCTTTTCAGGATTTCCAGATCGCCGGGATGGCGCGGCAGCAGCAGCAAAGTCAGGGTGCCCATCTCGTCCGTCGACTTGTTGCCTTCCACGACGCGCCGGGGCGGCACATTGGGATTGCGCTCGTTGGCGGCGGAATTGTCGTAGGTGTAGTGCATTTTAAGGGTCGTGCCCCGGGGCAGAAAGAGGGGTTGGACATAGCGGTAGTCATCCTGCCAGTTGAAGTCCCAGTCATCGATGCGAATGAGCCACTGCCGGGTGCCGTCGGGCAGGGTGGCAAGGCCGTGTATTTTCTTGCCCACGTAGTGGGCGTGCGGGTAAACGCCGAGCACCTCCACATCCACCGGCAGTTCGTAGGTATCTTCGATCTGGTAGGCACTGGCGCCCGCGGGAATATCGATGCCGAGATGGAAAATCACCAATCCAAAGGGGATGCGGGTGGGCGGTGCGGCGGCAAAGTAGAGCCCGATCCGGGGCTGGATCGCCTCGGGCTTGCCGCTGGGCAGCATGTGCAGCTGCAGGACCAGATCGGAGCCGCGTTCCAGACGCCAGGACATGTCCGGAACGCCCGGATCGGGCACCTTGCCGGGAGTCCAGCCGAGGAAATGGCCGGCCGGAATCTCCGCGCTGCCCATGTCCATGCCGCCGAAACCCGGGCCGGGATCCGCCGCGTCGAGATGGCGCGACATGCGGGTGTAATCAACCTGGATGATGGCGTGGTGGACGACCCGGGGGTTGCCGGGGATAAATTCGAAGGCCCTGACGTAGCGCGTCTCCGGCACCTCTACCGGCAGCACGAAATTGCGGAATGCGTCCAACCCCTCGGCCGGGAGCAGGTAGGGCTGCGGCAGCTCGATTACCAGGTCGGGTTCGCCGAGCTGCCAGTTTTCGGTCCACGTCGGCAGGGACGGCAGATCCGCGGCATTCCCCTCCGGGGTTCCGCTGGCCGCCCACTGCTGGAAAAGGGCGATCTGCGCCGCGCTCAAGCGCCGCTGGCCGACGAATTCGCCGTAGCCCGGCGCCGGCAGCCAGGGGGGCATGAAACGACTGCCGGTCACCAGGGCGATCTGTTCGGCGCGGCGGGCGACATCCCGGTACGAAAGCAGCGGAAAGGGACCCGAAGCGCCGGGGCGATGGCAGGGAGCACAGTGGGAAAAGACGAGCGGCGCAATATCCCGGGTAAAGGTCACCTGAGAGGACGCGTCCGGCTCTTCGGAGGCCGGCCGGGGATCGCACCCGGCCAGCAAGGCGAGCGCCAGCAAGCTGGCGCCATAAATGCGGCTACTGTATTTCATGGAACATCCGGGATGAAGCAGCCGACCCCGGGCACCCGCGGCTCTGCGATCGGCTCGCCGGCGAGCACGGCCTCCAGGGCTTCCTGCAAATCGCGGCGGCCCGGAGGGGCCCGCCGCTTGCCGAAATCGACGTAGCGATCGTCGATGCGGCCGCTGTAAACGACCTGCCCGCCCGGCGC
>CAXFTV010000464.1:0-5269 GCA_964005845.1 uncultured bacterium | reverse complement strand
GGCAGTATCCTGGGCACCCTGATCGGTACCACCCTGATGGGCATGTTGCGCACCGGTCTAGTTTTGCTCAGCGTCCCGGCCAATGCCTTCCGGGGTGCGATCGGCGCAATTTTGATTGCGGCAGTGGTCATCAACGCGCTCTTCCGGCGCCAAAAATAGGTAGCTAATGGTTAGTGATCTCTCTATTCCACTGGTGGAAATGCTCCGTGTATCCCGCCATTTCGGCCAAATCACAGCCCTGAGCGAAATTGACTTTGCGGTTTACCCCGGGCAGGTTGTAGCCCTGCTTGGCGACAATGGAGCCGGCAAATCCACCCTCATAAAAATCCTCACTGGCGTTCACCCCCCCAGCGAGGGCCGGCTCTTTTTCGCCGGCCGCCCAGTCCATCTGGACTCACCTCACGCCGGCAGGGAACTGGGCATTGAAACGGTGTACCAGGATCTGGCCCTGGTACCACTGATGAGCATTGGCCGCAATTTTTTCCTGGGCCGCGAATTGACCCGACGTCTGGGCCCCTTTCAGATCCTCGATAAAGCCGCCATGGACCTCCAGGTGACCCGGGCTTTATCGGCCATCGGCATTCGCATTCGCAATCCGGATGCCAGCGTCGATACCCTTTCCGGAGGCGAGAGGCAATCTATTGCCATTGGCCGCGCCATACACTTTGGCACCAGACTGCTAATCCTCGACGAACCCACCTCGTCCCTGTCTATTGGCGAAACCCGCAAAGTGCTGGGCTATATCCAGGAAGCTGGAGCGCGTGGTTTAGCGGTCATTTTCATCACCCATAACATCCACCACGTTTTTGCGGTGGCAGAGCGTCTGACCATTCTGCGCCGGGGTCGCAAAGTCGGTGATTTTGCCCGTGATGACTTAACGCCGGATGAAGCGGCAAAGATGATTATGGGCGGAAACGTGCCCGACCCCTTACACCGGGAGGTAGATGAAGGCCAAAAGCCTCGTGGATCCTAGTCCCCAATCTTTTCAAGACCAAACTTAGCAGAGACGTGGCCGCTTCTTTGGCTGCGTTTTGGAAAGATCAGATTTTCTCCAGCGGCTGGTAGTTGCCAAATTTTATCTGCGGACCGCCAACTGGCGCTGCCCAGCGCACTGCGTTGGCAATCACCTGCAGAACTTCCGGCTGGTAATAGATGGGGTGAGTTTCATGGCCTGGGCGAAAGTAGAAGATCCGCCCACTACCGCGCAGGAAACAACAACCGCTGCGGAAAACTTCCCCGCCGGGAAACCAGCTCAGCAGAACTGTGGTTTCCGGTTGTGGAATATCGAAACGTTCCCCGTACATCTCCGCCGCGGGAATTTCGAAATACTCGGGCAACCCGCTGGCAATGGGATGCCCCGGTTCCACCACCCAGAGGCGCTCCTTTTCGCCGGCCTCTCTCCATTTAAGGTCGCAACTCGTGCCAAGCATTTTACGAAAAATCTTTGAAAAATGGGCCGAATGCAGGCAAATCAACCCCATGCCCTGGAGAATCCGTTCCCGAATGCGTTCAACTACCTCGTCGCTTAAATCGTCGTGTCCAGCATGCCCCCACCAGATCAAAACATCTGTTTGGCGCAATATCTCCGCACTCAGTCCCTGCTCTGGCTGGTCCAGCGTAGCCGTCTCCACATCCATATCCCCAAGGGTGCGCAAATGCCCGGCTATAGCTTCGTGAATGCCCTCCGGATATATCTTTGCGGCAAGATGTCCCTCGTCCCTTTCGTGAATGAACTCGTTCCATACTAGCACCTGTATCTTGTTCTGCATTCTCCACTCCTGATAAAAGAGGTTGCCTGAGATCTTATTGATCTTTATTATTCAATCAAGGGATCACTTTGTCAAATATTCGCTTTTCAAGCCTAATATCGGATGGAAAAAAATGGCAGAGACAATTGACGAAATATCGATTCAATACGAAGAAGAAGGCCAGGTTTTGCGCAAGGAACTCGAAAAGGAAGTTTTGAGCAAGGGATCCTGGACTACGATCATGTTTCTCTACCAGGATCTGGACCGCAAAAGTGGGGACTATGGACCTCCGAAGGTATCTATAAGACGCTTTCAAAAGCGCGAAGGGGTCTATCTCCAGCGCAGCAAATTCGAAATTTCCAGCGCCGCTCAGGCCAAAGCCATATGCCATAAAATAAATGACTGGTACCCGGAAGAAGGCTGAGCAGTTGCACCCTCAAGCACGCAGCTGCCAATAACGAGGTCCAAGATGATTTCGCTATTTTTCGCCCCCTTTTTTTACTGCGGCCGGAAAGTTTTCTCCTACTTGACTCAACCTATCCTATTGCCGTCCTGCATTTAAACGAAATACCCTCCCGGAGCCTCGCATGACCGAGCCCACTTATAGCGCCGTTCTCGTCGGACTTACCGGCATAGGAGCAGGTCGCCTGGAAGAAGACAGCAGCATCCCAGTATTTGGCAAGATGCCGCGCTCCCACGCCGCCGTCTACAACCACCATCCCCGCATCCAACTGGGCGGAATTTGCGACCTCCGGCCGGAAGTTCTAGACCAGTTCAAGGAAACCTGGGGGGATGTGTGGCCGGATATACGGACCTACACCGACTACCGCGAAATGTTTGAGGTCGAAGAGCCCGATATAGTCAGCGTCGCCACCTCCGACCACGCTCACGCAGATATAACCGTTGCCGCTGCCACGGGCTCTGCCCGCGCAATCTTCTGCGAAAAACCCATTGCCACCTCCCTGGCCGATGCCGACCGCATGATCGCCGCCGCCGATGCCAATGGCGTGCTGCTCTCCATCGACCACACCCGGCGCTGGGATCCGCTTCACCTCAAAGCCCGCCAACTCGTACTCAGCGGCGAGCTGGGTCCCCTGCGCACCATCCACGCCGAGTTGTTCAGCCCGCGGGCCATGCTTTTCCGCAATGGCACCCACTCCATCGATCTGATCAATTTTTTTGCCGGCACCGATCCCCAATGGCTAACGGCCGAATTGGAGGAAGGCTTTGAGCACTTTAGCGAGTACCAGGGGGACGGGGGCCGCGACCCCGACACGGACCCCTACGCCTCGGCCTATATCCGTTTTGCCGGCGGCATCCGCGCCTTCTACAACTCCTACAAAACCGCTTTCCCAGGATCACAGGTTACTCTTACTTGCGATCGGGGCCGCATCGAAATTTCGGATCGGCACGCCCTCCTCATCCGGGGCAGTTCGCACTACGAGTGGTCGACTACCCCTATACAGGCCGACAGTTACACCTGCGAGGAACAAATGGCGGCCATGGTAGAGCTGGTCGACGTCCTGGAAAATGGCGGCGAGCTGATCTCACCGGGAGGGGAGGCCCGCAAAACCCTGGAGATCATCCTCGGCATGCTACAATCGCATCACAATGGCAACGCCAGGGTGAATTTTCCGCTCGGCTAAAAACCCCCATCACAGTGGCCAGCCTCTGCCTGACCTGAACTCTTAAAAAAACTTGTGTCGCGGCACCCAAAGCCCATTTTAGGACCGCGCCCGGCTTGAATAAAATTTTTGCAATTCACCAGCGGCGCGCTGTTCAGCTGATAACGCATGTTTTTCGGTTACTATCGCTTATTGGGAATGCCCATTTCCCCCCAACATCTATTAATCCATCTCCCTGAACCAGGGCACGATTTCCCGAGGTGAAATAACATCCGCCCAAAAGCCCCATCCAAAGGACGAGGTGCACAATTCCACTGGACTCTATTTTCATGGCCCTCTCCTGGTTGGATTTTATCAAAAAAACACCTAAACCTTAACAAAACTCTACCGCAAAAAAAAGGAGAAAAAAATAACACTTCCCATCTTCCTTTTTTATATAGGCGATTTTCCAATTCGCCAGGAGGGCTTTTTGATCTTATTTTTTATAAATTCAATCACCACCGGGGCATCCCTGCAAAACCTAATCTATTCCGCCCCCTAATGCCCTTAACTTTATAGGCTAATCGATGCAGCTCCAGCATCCTGAATCGGTGCACAACACCTCCTGCATTGTCGCCCTTTTTAGTCTTTGCCTTTCAATCCTACCACCCACTTTGAGCGGAGCCGACACGGCATTGGATGCCAACCAGCTGATCCGGGAAATTATCAAAACCACTCGTCCCCTCGAACAACCCCGGGGCGAGCGCCTACCGCTGTACCTGTGGCCGGTCCGTGACCTGGGGACGACAGATGAGGCGGAGTTCGCCATGCTGGCCAGGGAGCTCGAGGCGAGGGGAATCGCCATCATCACCAGCTGGCGAGGAGACGACCGCCCACAACTCGAGCAAGCTCTGCGGATGGGTAAAATCCAACAACAACTGGGTCTGCCCATTGCCATCGATGCGACTTCCTGTACCTACGCATTCTGCAATGGCGATACGCTCACCGCACATCGGGACGCCCAGGGAAACCCCTTTTTCGATAATTCCTTCGGCAAAGGACACGACATGGGCTGCCCCTTTGCCCTGGACTTCCGCCTGGGGGAAATGCGCCGGCGTATCGAGGAACCTGTAAAGGCCTACAGAGAAGCCGGTCTTGAGATTAAATTTATTTTCGCCGACTGGGAAATCGATGGTCCCATCGAGTGGAATGATGCCTGGGCCCACTCCAAGCGCTGTACGCGCTGCCGCCAGCACATTCCCGCCATTGACGACTTCCGCGTTTTTCAGGCCGCCCTGCGCCGCAAGCGCAGCCAGCTCCAAAAGGAAATGCTCGCCCAACCGGTCCTCGATCACTTCCCTGATGCGCTGGTGGGCAATTACGGCGTCTATCCCGACGATGGTTTTCGCTACTGGTACGACTATTTTGAGAAATTCGTCGAAGGCGCCCCCCACAAAATAGAGGGCCGTGCCCGCTATCGGCGCTGGTTCCCCGAGTTTCCCCTGACCGGATACACTTTTGCCATGCCCGTTGTCTATACCTGGGACTACATCTTCAACTGGTATGACTTTGTCCCGGCTGATTACCGCTGGTTTTACAATATGCTGCTCGTCGGCTCCAACGCCGGGCGCGCAACCCCTGGGGAAATCCCCATTATTCCCTTTGTCCACTGGCACACGATCGAACTGGAAACTGCGGCGCAGACCAGGGTTGAACAATTCAGCGAAACTAAATACCGGGAACTACTCTGGCACCTGCTGCTGCGCGGCCACGACACCTTCTTCATGTGGAGTCCTCAGGATCAGGCGCTCAAGGAATCCCAGTTGGTCCACCAGGTATATGCCGCCTCCCATCCCTACCGCGACTTTCTCAGCGCGGGCAAGCCCTTGGAATTCGCCATTCCCCCAAATCCAGGAG